>JAEUJL010000724.1 GCA_016794835.1 Gemmatimonadota bacterium
CCGTTGCGGTCCCCGTACTCGGCGACCACCGCCCAACGCCCATCGCGCGAGATGGCCACCTCGTGCGGCGCCACCGCGGTGGGGAACACACCCAGCGATTGCCCCGAGGCCGCGTCGATCAACTGCGCCGTGCCGGTCGTCATGTTGGACGCGACGAGCGTTCCGGCGGTCGCCTGCGCGCTGGCGTCGGCCCCGGCGTGGAGGATGAGCACCGAAGCGACAACGAGATGAGACGGGCGCATGGGAGGGAGTGGAAGACTCCTCACGTTAACGACGCTGCCGAGGTGCGCCAGTCATCGCCGATCTTTGACAGCTGACGTCCCCAGTGTGGGTCGCGGTGCGGCGGCGGGCCTGCGCCCACGGTCCTCTCGACACCTGCAGCGGCGCGGGCGATCATCCCCGTTCCCCTTTGCATTCCGACATGCGTCGATCCCTGCTCGCCGTTGCCACCCTGCTGGTCCTCGCCTCCCGCCTCCCTGCGCAGGGGGTGACGGATTTGCGCGACCTGTTCGCCAAGGGATCGCTGGTCCTCGACCGCAATGGCGATGGACATGCGGACGACGTTCCGGCGCGGCTGGTGCTCCCTCCCCGTCCGCCCAGCGCGTCCGTGGCGGCCGCCGCGAACCTGGCCGCGCGACTCGGTTACGAGACGACCGGACTCAACCTCGGGCTCGTGGCGACACAGCCTGCCGCGTCGGCCCCGGTGATTCGGGTGGAAGCGCCCGGCGGCCCCGACGCCACCGACCTCGGCCCCGCGCAAGGCGCCTTCTCCGTCCTGGTCCCGGCGGCGGGATCGACCGTCGGTGGGGCCACCATGAGCGGCGCGGACGCGACCGGGTTGCTCGCCATCAGCGGCTACATCGCCGGGCGCTATCCCTCGGTCTGGTCGATGCGTGGTGCGACCTGGAGCGACGTCGTCCAGCGCTACACGCGGTACCTCGAGCAGGAGGGCGCGGCGGGGACGGTGCAGCTCACCCGACTGGTGGTGCAGGACCGCCGCCCCGGGGTCGCCCGGGCCGTCCTGAAGGTCCAACTTGGTGATGCAGCTGCTGTCTCCCGGGCGCGTGCGGTGCTGACCCGGCTGGACTCGCTCCTCCGCGACACCACACGCGCGCGCGCGGCGGCGGCGACGGACAGCACGCGCCCCCGCGTGCGGCCGGCGGAGCTTGCCATCCCGGACCTCCACCGCGTGGACCTGTGGCTGGAATCGCCCGGCGCCCGCGTCCTCGTGCATGTGCTTCCGCCGCGCCCCTGGGCGACCGCAACGAGCCCGGCGGCGACGTTTCGCGACGCCCCCGACTTCACCATCTCGGACCTGTTCACCATCCGTGGGCTGTATCGCGATACCAACCAGGACCTCGTCCCCGACCGCGCCGATATCGCCCTCTCGGTGGGGAACGCCACCGCCCCCACCGCACTCGTCGACCTGGCGGCGCGCCTCGGCCTCGAGACGGCCGGCATGCGCCTGCCGCTGGCCGATGTCGATCGACAGCACGACGACCTCCCCGACCTCGGCTTTCCCCTGCTGGTCGGCCCGGATCACTATCACGTCTCCCGGCTGGCGCGCGACTCGCTGCTGCACGTCACCCGCGGCCTCGACCGCCCGGGGACTGGCTTCTTCGAGTTTGTCCGTGGCGGCATCAACAAGCGGCATGGCCTTGTCCTGAGCGGCACGGACGCGGCCGGCGTGGAGGCGATCACCGCCCACGTGGCCCAGCGGCTGCCCTACCTGTGGGAGCACGGCAAGGGCCAGTTCGAGCTGGCCACGATCGAGCGCGATGTGCGTCGGTTTGTGCAGGGGCGTGGGACGGGCGGGCAGGTCGCACTCGCGGTGGCCAAGCTGCGGCAGTGGCTCGGACGGCTCCGGGGGAAGTCGCTGGACTCCCTCGCCGTCGAGGTCGTGTCGCAGGAGCGACCGGCGGGCCTCGATGGCTTCCTCGCGCGCGAACTGCGGCAGGCCTTCCCGGCGGCCCGTGGCGGCGCGACGACCTTCCAGTCCGGCTTTGGCGTGGGCAAGGAGGTGCTGCGCGAGGACGTGGAGATCCCGTGGGAGGTGGACGAGTTCCGCCGGCTCTTCCGTGCGGCGCTGCCGCGGCTCGGCGCGGGATCGCGCGGGCGTATTGAGCTGCGCGTCAGCGAGCCGCCCGAGATCCGCGTACAGCTGACGAACGAGATCACCGCCGCACTCCGGGAGCGCGGCGTCCCGGCCGGGGCCATGGACGTCTCCGTGCTCAGCGCCTACAAGCAGGGCTACTCGTGGTTGACCGATCGCATCCTCCCCCAGCTGCGCGGGAAGGGGGTGGCGCGCATCGAGCTGACCTATCACTCGCTCAAGGACTCGAAGGAAGTCCGCTGGCAGGAGATGGAGTCGGACACGCGGTGGCTGCAGGAGCTGTACCCCGTGGACGCCGTGCTGGCGCGCGACCTGGGCATTCCGGATAGCGCCATCACCTTCGCCCCATCCGCCACACGGGACCCGATCTACCGGATGCGCGCCCTCGACGCCAACGGCCGCGTGATCCTGGAGCAGGCGTTCGACCCCACCTACGTGGTGCGCCCGTTCTTCGACCTCTTCCCGGATTACGAGAGCGTCCGCGTGACCACCGGATGGCTCACGATCGAGGCCAACGGCACCGCGCTCGTGAACCAGCGGATCCGCACGGACCCCGAAGCGTTCTGGGACCACTTCCAGCAGGTTACGTACAAGCGGCTCGTCGACTACGCCATGGATATCCAGGCGGGACGTCCCTCCCCCGGCAACGCACCGTACTTCGATGAGTTGCGCGTGGACCTGTCCATGAGCGAGCCGAACTACCGGATCGGCATCGACGAGGAAGTCATCTCGTCGCTGGAGGCCCTCCACGAGGACATCTACTTCGAGACCCTGACCCTCTTCACCCTGCTTGGCAATCGCTACGGCGTCGGCGACATGGCGTATCCCGGGCGCATCCTGCCCTACATCCAGCCCACCGGTACCGGCAAGCCGGGGCGCGCTCGCATCACCGTGACCGGCAAGGAGCGCGGCGTCCCCGAGTTGGTGTTGAGCTGGAAGGAGCGCGGCGGGTCCCTCGTGCGGCAGCGCTACCAGCTCGATCCACTGCCGCTCGATCCCCCGAAACTCCGGGGCCTCGCGGTGACGAGCGGCGCCAGTGAGGTCACGCGCCTCCTGTTCGAGGTGGCCGCGCTCGACACCATCGACCGGTTCGACGAACTCAAGGCACGCAGCTCCGAAGCGGGGATCGACCGGACGTTCACGCCAGCCCCGCTGCTCACCGCGATGTCCGGTGCCCTCACCGACCTGCATGCGGCCGGGATCCTCGAGCAGGAGCTGAGCTATGACCGCGTGGGAGAGATCCTGCTGCGCGTCATCCCGCGCGACACCCTGGTGCGCCACCAGGTCTTCGCCACCATCCCGCGCAGCCGGCGTCCGGCCTCCACGGCCACCCCGACCCTTCGCGACCGGACCTTTGCCTGGCGTGGACAGCGCCTCGTGCAGTGGGATTCACCGATCCCGCCGGTGGAGAGCGACAGTGTCATGGCCCAACTGGCGACCTTCCCGAACGTGTCGGTCTACCACGTGGGCAGCTCGTTCCTCGGTCAGCAGGTCTATGCCGCCGATTTCCACCCCGCCTACGACGTGCGGTATCGCTCGCAAGCCAAGCTGAACGCGCTCAAGCCCACCCTGGTGATCTCGGGCCGGCAGCACGCGAACGAGGTCTCGAGCACGAGCCATATCCTGCGCTTTGGCGAGTTGCTGGCGACGGACTCGACATATCGGCGCCTGCTGGACAAGGTCAACGTCGTCCTGCACCCCATCACCAACCCGGACGGCGCCCGCCTCGCGGTCGAGATGCAGCGGACCAACCCGGACTTCATGCTCCACGCCGGATACCTCGGCGCTTTAGGTGTGGATGCCACCGCCGGGGCCAACAACCCGGATGGCCTGTACCCCGAGTCCCGCGTGCGTCCGCGCCTGATGGAGACCTGGCTGCCCGACATCTTCGTCAACATGCACGGGTACCCCACGCACGAGTGGGTCCAGTACTTCGCGGGATACAGCGCCTGGGTGCGCAGCCGCCAGGGCGCGCAGCGTTCGTGGTGGGCCCCACGCGGGTGGTTCATCCCGGGATACTCCTGGGTCGACGATCCCCGCTACCCCGAGCTCAAGACCGCCCAGTTCGCCGTGCTCGACTCGCTCGCGGCCTCGATCACCCGACTCCCCGACATGGAGGCCATCAACCGGCGCCAGTACGCCAGGTACCGCAAGTACGGCCAGCAGGACGTCGAGAACTTCCGTGAGTACTTCCATAACGGGGTGCTCGTGTCGCTCGCCCTGCGTGGCGCGCGCGAGGCGACCGGCGCAGGGGTCAACAACCCGCGGGTGAACTACATCAACATCACCACCGAGGCCCCCGACGAAACCGCCCGCGGCGCGTGGCTGCAGACCGTGGCCGGCGCCGGCCTCGCCCACAGCACCGCGCTCCTGCGGTACCTGGCCGGGGGCACCAATGACGTCCGCCGCGAGTCGGCCGAATATGATGGCTTCGTCAGCCGCAGCGTCTTCCGGCGCAAGCCGGTCGTCCCACCCACGACGCCCGGCTCCCCTCCGCGTTAGGCGATGGCAGGTTATGCGGCCCGGCGTTCGCGCTGGGTCGCATACCCCACCAGCAACCCAACCAGGGATCCCGGGAGCATGATCTCCCAGAAGTAGACCGGGGCGTTCGGGTCCAGCGATTGGAGGTAGACGATCAACCAGGCGAACGCCGCGCCCACCCCAAGCCCAAAGACCATCCCCATGGCCAGGGACTTCACGCGCGTGGCAAACCAGCCGATGAGCACGCCGGCCAGCACCCCCTTGAACGTCGAGCCGACCACGATCCCCAGGATCCCCGGCGCGGTCTCCGGGGCTGAGACGAGCGAGCTGAGGCCATCGAGGGCGCCAAGGACTGCGCCCAGGGCCATGCCATACACCGGCTTCTTCATGAGATACGCTCCGTGAGGTTCGTCCCCTGATACAACGGCTCCTCCGCCGCCCTTTAGCGCCGAAACCAGAGGAGGATAAGGGCCCGCACCACGAGGTACACGCCCACGAGGCTGAGCGCCAGACGATGCCGGTCGGCGAACCGACCCAGGCGTTCCCACCACCGCTCACGATGCGCCGCCACGGGCATGCGGTCGAGGTAGGCGCCGACGTCGCGGCCGAGCGCGGTCACGTCGGCGTACCGGGCGCCCGGGTCGGGAGCCGTCGCCCGGTCGATGATCGATTGAAGCGGCGCCCGGACCTCACGCACCATGGTCGACAGGATGCGCCCGAGGGCAAAGACGTCGGAGCGCGCGTCCGCATCCTTGGCCCCGCCCCGCTGTTCGGGGGCCATGAACCCCGGCGTCCCGAGCACCGCGCCATCGCCAGTCCCCCCGGGCTGCTCCGCGGCGTCAGCGTCGACCTCGTCCCGGCCGGTCACCTTGGCGACCCCCCAATCCAGGACGAGGACATCGCCAAAGGTCCCCAGCATGATGTTGCGCGGCGTCAGGTCGCGGTGCACCACGCCACGCGCATGGGCGAACGCGACGGTGTCACACACGCGGATGAACGCGCGTAACGCCTCACCATGCGAGATGCCGCGCGCCACGCAGGCCTCCAGCGTCTCGCCGCGCACCAGCTTCATCACGTAGTACGGGCGTCCGTCGGCCAGCACGCCGAGGTCGTGCACCGGGACGATCCCGGGGTGCTCCAGCATGGCGAGCACGGTGGCCTCGCGCTGGAGCCGGACCAGGGCGCGATCGGGCAAGGCATCGTGCATCACCTTGAGCGCAGCTTCACGCGCGAGGACGCGGTCCCGCACGTGGTACACCACCCCCATCCCCCCGCGCCCAAGCTCCCCGAGCACCTCATACCGCTCCGGCACGGGCAACATCCCGGGGGTCGCCACCTCCCGCAGGTGATCCAGCATGGCATCGCTCAGTGACGTCACGGCTTCACCCCAAATACGGCCTGCGCCTCGGACTGGAACTCCTCCTCCGTCCGGCATTGCGCCCGCAACCGGTCGAGGACGTGCCCACGCAGCCGTCGCCGGCACCAATGCAGGTGATTGGTCACCTGGGTCACCGGGATGCCGAACCTGGTGGCCAGCTCCGCATATCCCGGACGCTCCCTGGTCTCATCGACATCGGCCGCGCGAAACACCGCGAGCGGCACCGACTTGCCCAGGCGCTCACACTCCGCGGCGAGCGCCTCGAGGGCCTCCTCGAAGAGGCTGCGCAACCACTCCCGCTCGAACCATGCCTCGATCTCCCCGTCGGTCGATGGCAGCGCAAGCCCCGGCGTGTCGGCATCCACCAGCACCACGTCCCC
>JAEUJL010000732.1 GCA_016794835.1 Gemmatimonadota bacterium
CTGATTCACGCCGTCTGATTCACGCCGTCCGTCCCCCACTTCCCGCTCGCCCGTGCGCCGAACCGTCGCCCTCCTCCTGCTCCTCGCCTCGGCACCACTCGCCGCCCAGGGCAAGGCGATCGACCCCCGCGTCACCCGCGCCGACCTCGCCCGCATCGAGGGGAAACCCACGGCGAAGCACTGGATCCTCATCGTCTCGGACTTCCAGTGCCCCTACTGCAAGGAATTCCACGACAAGACCGCCGCCCTCGTCCGGAAGGAGTTCGTCCAGACCGGGATCGCCCGCCTCGCCTACATCCACTTTCCGCTGCGCATCCACCCGAACGCGGTGCCTGCCGCCGAGGCGTCGATGTGCGCCGCCGCGCAGGGGAAGTTCTGGCCATTTCACGATCGGCTCTTCGCCACCCAACCACGCTGGGCCGGGGAGCAGAACCCGGAGCCCACCTACCAGACCTTCGCCCGTGAACTCGGCCTCGCCCTCCCCGAGTACGAGCAGTGCATGCGGGATGACGTGATGATCCCCATGATCCAGGCGGACTACCAGCGCGGGGTGCAGGTCGGCGTGGGCAGCACCCCCACGATCCTCGTCGACAACATCAAGCTCGACGGCAATGCCCCGATCGGGTCGATCCGGCGGGCGATGCAGCAGGTCCGGGCCGCCGCCAGGTAGGGGCTGGTGTTCCCCCTGCTCGGCATCGCGTACGGGGGCGTCGGCCACCTGGCCACCACCCTCTCCCACCTCGTCCCGCAGGGCGAGGGGAAGCTCCGTCGCACCTTTGCCGCGCGAGCGGGAGTCGTCGAGCGGTGGGAGCGCTGGGCCCTTGCCCACCGCGACCCAAGCCGGCCGTTGGCCTGGTTCCACGCACCATCGGTGGGCGAGGGACTGCAGGCACGCCCCGTGATGGAGCTGGTGCGCGCGCGGCACCCGGACTGGCAGCTGGTCTACTCGTTCTTCTCCCCGAGCGCGGAGCGATTTGCCCGCGGCCTCGCGGCCGACTTCGCCGACTACCTGCCGTTCGACACGCGCGGCGCGGCACGGCGCCTCCTGGCGGCCCTGCGCCCCTCAACCCTCGTGTTCAGCAAGCTCGACGTGTGGCCTGTCCTTGCCGAGGAAGCCACGCGGGCCGGAGTGCCGTTGGGGATGGTCAGCGCCACCGTCAGCCCCGCATCGGCCCGCCGCGGCGCCCTGGCCCGCGCCGTCCTGCGCGATGCCCATGCGGCGTTCAGGGCCGTCGGGGCCATTGGTCCCGAGGACGCGCAGCGTCTGGCCGAGCTCGGCTTCCCCAGCGAGGCGATTACGGTCTCGGGAGACACGCGGTACGACCAGGTGGTGGGGCGCGCGGCGGCGGTCGACCGTAACTCCCCTTTGCTCGCCGCGCTGGGGGGTGACCGGCCAACGCTGGTGGCGGGAAGTACCTGGCCTTCCGATGAAGAAGTCCTCGGACCAGCCTGGGACGCCGTGCGATCACGTGTTCCCGGTGCGCGACTGATCATCGCCCCGCATGAACCCACCGCCGCGCACCTCGCCCCCATCGAGGAGTGGGCGCGAAGGACCAACGTGAACTGGTCCCGGCTCGGCGACGCCACCCCGGAAACGGAGGTCGTCGTCGTGGACCGGGTGGGAGTCCTCGGCGAACTGTACGCGCTCGCGACGGTGGCCTGGGTCGGGGGCGGATTTCACAGCGCGGGACTCCACTCGGTCCTCGAGCCCGCAGCCTACGGGGCCCCCGTGGTCTTTGGACCTCGCCACCAGAACGCCCGCGACGCCGGGCTATTGATCGCGTGCGGCGGTGGGTGCGTGGTGGGCGACCGCCCCGCGGCGATCGACGCGCTGGCGCGATGGCTGACCGATCCGAAAGCCGCCGGTGGCGCGGCGCTCCAATTGGTGCGCGCAGGAACCGGGGCGAGCGAGCGGTCGTACGAGCTGGTCCGGCGCCTCGTCCAGGATCCCGGGCGCAGCGCGGGCACCACGGCGCGGCCGCAGGCGCAGCGCTAGCGTCCGACGGCCGTGATGCCCGGCCGACCTACCGACGCAGTCCGGGTGGGCGCCAGGCCAGCGAGATCCCCAGCCCGTTCTGCGAGAACAGGTCGCCACCACCGAACAGCGCCGCGGCGCGCAGGGCGAGCGCGCGCGTCACGTCGAGGTTGGCCCCGATGTCGAAGTTGATCCCGAAGCCCAGGTCGTCATTGCGGCGGCAGTTGTTGCAGATGTCCGCCGAGAGCCGGGGGTGCACATAGGGAGTCAGCGCGACGTTCTTCTCCAGCTCAAACCGGTAGCCAAGCGATGCGCCGATGGGCACGCGAATGGTGGTCGAACGACCGAGCCCGAGCCCGGCACCGGCGGTGAGGACGACATCGAGGGGGACATCCGGTGTGGAGCGATGGGCCTCATAGGCGTAGCCGGCGCCGAGCGCGAGGATGTTGTCGCCGAAGTCGGGGGCAACGAGCCCGGCTTCCAGCGTGAACTGCGAGCGCCGCCCGGCGAGCTCGCGCCACTGCACGAGGACGGTGGTTCCGGCGCTCCCCGCATCGGCCAGCGCGAAGTTGAACTCGCGGGACTCGATCCGTGGCGGCTGGAAGGCGGGGTAGTTCCACGCCTGCGCCTGGGCGGCACGGGTGGACAGGAGGGCAACGAGGAGGAAGGGGAGTCGCTTGGTCATGGCATCAGCGGCGGGTCACAAGCCCCTGGATGGGGCCCTAGCCGTAGTAGTCCACAACCTAACGAATGATCCACACGCGGCCGAGCGACGCCGACGACCGTCGAGGGTGGCGGGCTGGACCGGAAACGACGATGCCGGCTTTCGCCGGCATCGCCTACGCCTGGAGCACCGACGCGAGCTACTTGCTGACCTGTCCCCGGATTTCGCCGGGGCCGTTGCGCCGGGTGTGCACGTTCAGGTACGTGGTCCCCGCCCGGATCCGCGTGAGCAGCGAATCGTAGGTGAAGGCACCGCTGAACGTCGAGCCGGAGCGCCGGATGATCCCGGAGCTGAGCAGCCCGGTGATTCCGCGCGCCGTCGTGGGGCCACTGAAGACGAAGAACATCACGGGCCCTGCCGAGTTGGCGTCGCCGGCATGAAAGTGACCCTGCGTGACCGAGTCGATCCCGGACACGTACAGCGTCCACTCCATGCTGTCCGGCGACATGACCGTCACCACCGCACTTCCAGTGGCGGTGGTCGTCACCGGATTCGGGCGTTCGTTCGCCCCGAGCAGGTTGATCACGTACTGCTCCTTGATGGGAGCAACAAACTCTTCCTCGCCACACGCGGCAAGAGACGCCACCGCGACGCTGGCGAGAAACAACGCACGAGCGAACTGCATAACCACTCCGTTGCTACATGGCCTGCGCGCGACGAGGCAGGGGGGTGCGGCGCGCGCCCGACGTCGGGGAATCTGGGACCGACCGATCGGTTCGGCCAGCCCCATGAGAAAACCCCCGACCCGCAGGGCGGATCGGGGGTTGGGGTGTTGCAGCGAGCGTGAACTACGGCGCCTTGTCGACCAGGTAGATGATCCCGGGGGCTGTGAAGTTGGCCGCAGCGCTGCCGGCCACCGAGCGTGGAACCACGATGGCGGTCAACGCGCTGCCACCAATCGTTGAACCACCGGCGGCAGAGAGTCCTCCACCAGCGGCCACGCCGGCCGGCGCCGTTGCGGCGGCGGCAATGTTCGTCGTGGTGCCCGCCGTGTTCGCGCGCAGCACGAGCGCACCGGTCGGGACCGTGCGGTAGGTCCCGGCAGTCCCATAGGCCACCCCGGCGGCGAGGCTGGTGAACGGTCCTGCCGCCGCCGTGGCGGACTCGACGTCAACGGAGCCGAGGCCGACGGCCGCGTTGATCACCCGGAGGGCGACTTGGCCGGAGGCGATGGACGCGGGGATCGCGTCCTCGATGACCCAGATCCGATCGGCCGGCGTCTGGCCGGGGCGGGCCAGCCCGATGTGGATGAGGGTGTAGTACGTGTTCGGCGTGAAGGTGATCGTGGTGTCGACCACGATCTGCGACGTCACGTTGATGTTCGTGCTCGTCGGGAAGATGCGCAGCCGGCGTGCCCCCGCGCCCATGGCGCGATACGGGGTGTTGGCGCGGAACTGCAGGTTCAGCGCCTCGGGGGAGTTCTCGATCGCATCGATCGGCCGCCAGTCCATGCTGGACGTGTCGGGCACGATGTGCACGTAGCGAACGAACGCAATCGGCGGCGTCGGCGCCAGGATCGGCCCCGCGTCGTCCTCACCGCACGCGACGCCACCCAGGGCGAGCGCGGCCAGCAGGAACGTGCGACGTGTCTTCATGAGAGGTCCTCTCAACCAAGCAGAGTGGAATTAGTGAATGATCTGGAAATGCGGAAAACGCGTACTGATGGGCGGCTCCGGTGGTTCAGGATCGGGGTCGCGCTCGCGGCCCGA
>JAEUJL010000743.1 GCA_016794835.1 Gemmatimonadota bacterium
CCCCCGCGGGCGAGGAACACGCGAACTGGCGTGACGCGCTTCGGGCCCTGGGGAACGATCCGGGGGCCACAGGCGCGCCGGGTGGCGCTGACCGAACGGGTGGTGCGGTCGCCCCCCAAAAGGGTCATGTTTCGCCCCCCACCTCCGACAGGAAACCCGCACCGCCGGTGACCGCTCCCAACGATCCTTCCCCCGGCCTCGCGTCGCTCGGGCCCGGCCTCTCGGTCGGCCCGCCGTTGGGCACCCTGGAGTCGGCGCCCGCGTGGCACTCCCTCGATGACATCGCGCGCGCCGTGGCGAGTTGCACGCTCTGCCCGCTGTACGCGGGGGCGAAGAACCCGGTCCCGGGGCATGGCAACCCGAACGCCGACTTCGTCTGCGTCGGTGAGGCACCAGGGGCGAACGAGGACGAGCAGGGGCTGCCGTTCGTCGGACAGGCTGGCCAGCTCCTCACCAAGATCCTCGCGGCCATCAACCTGAGCCGCGACGACGTCTTCATTTGCAACGTCCTCAAGCACCGCCCGCCGGGCAACCGCAATCCCAGCCCGGATGAAGTGACGGCCTGCTCGCCGTACCTCGTGCGACAGATCGAGCTCCTGCGCCCCAAGGTGATCCTCGCCCTCGGCACCTTTGCGGCGCAAACACTATTGCAGACGAAGGAACCGATCGGCAAACTCCGCGGCCGCCTGCATCGCTATCATGGCGTGCCTGTTATCGTGACCTACCATCCCGCGGCGCTGCTTCGCAATCCGTCGTGGAAGCGCCCGACCTGGGAAGATGTCCAGCTTGCTCGAACGCTCTTCGATCGTGTCGTCGAACCCTGATCCGTTCCGCGACCGGCGCCCTCCCTACTCCGAAGACGCGGAACAGGCGGTGCTCTCCGCGATGATGCTCGACCGGAACGCCATCGTGCGGGCCGGCGAGTTCTGCGATGAGACGATGTTCTACCGGGAGGGCCATCGGCGGATCTTCCGCGCGATCCTGGCCCTCAACGAACGCGGGTCGGTCGTCGACATCCTCACGCTCGCCGACGAGCTGGCGCGCCGCGGGGAACTCGAGGGAAGTGGCGGCAAGGACTACCTCGCCGTCCTCGTCGATGCCGTCCCCACGGCCGCGAATGTCGAGTACCACGCCAAGATCATCCGCGAGAAGGCGCTCGTCCGCCGGTTGATCGAGACCTCGACCGAGATCGTCACGGATGCCTTCGAGGGCCGGACGACATCGGCCGACCTGCTCGATCGTGCCGAGCAGCGCATCTTCCAGATCAACCAGACGCGGAAGGCCGAGGGCTTCCACCGGATGAAGGAACTCCTCTGGACCGCGATGGAGCGGATCGAGGAGCTCTCCCGGCACGGGGGGGAGGTCACCGGGGCACCGTCCGGCTTCACGGACCTCGACAAGCTCACCCTCGGCTTCCAGCCGTCCGAGTTGATCATCGTCGCGGCGCGTCCGTCGATGGGCAAGACGGCCTTCGTGCTGAACGTCGCGCAGAATGCGGCCTTCGCCAACACCCCGGTCGCGATCTTCTCGCTGGAAATGGCGAAGGAGCAGCTCGTCACCCGCATGCTGGCCGCCGAGGGGTGGGTCGACGCACAAAAGCTTCGCAGCGGCAAGCTCACGCAGGACGACTTCCGCAACCTCGGCAAGGCGTCCGGGATCCTGGGCTCGCTCCCGATCTGGATCGACGACACGCCCGGGCTCACGGCCCTCGAGATCCGGTCCCGCTGCCGGCGCCTGAAGGCCGAGAACAACATCGGCCTCATCATCATCGACTACCTGCAGCTCATCCAGGGGCCGGCCGACTCGGAGAGCCGCCAGCAGGAAATCTCGTACATCTCCCGGTCCCTCAAGATCCTCGCCCGCGAGCTGCTGGTGCCGGTGGTGTGCCTCTCACAGCTCTCGCGCGCGCCGGAGCAGCGCACGGGCGACAACAAGAAGCCCCAGCTCTCCGACCTGCGCGAATCCGGCGCCATCGAGCAGGACGCCGACGTCGTCATGTTCCTCTACCGCCCGGAGTACTACGAGGGCGCGCACGACGAACGCGGGGAGCCGCGGCGCCTGCAGGACGGCACCCCGCTGGAGGGGCTCGCCGAGGTGATCGTCGGCAAGCAGCGTAACGGGCCGACCGACACCGTGCGCCTCTTCTTCCACAAGCGCTACACGCGGTTCGACAACTACGCCGCGCGCCAGGAGTGAGCCTGCGTACCAAGTCCACCTTCCGCTGTACGGAATGCGGCGCGGATCACGCCAAGTGGCAGGGGCGGTGCGACGGCTGCGGGGAGTGGAACACCCTCGTGGAGGAGACGATCGCCCGTCCGACCCGCGGGGCCGCGGCGGCGCCACCCCCCGGGCGTGCCGCGCGTCCGGTGCGCATTGCCGATGTCGATGGCGCGGTCACCGCGCGCATTCCCTCCGGCTCCCGCGAGCTCGACTTCGTGCTGGGCGGGGGCGTCGTTCCCGGTTCGATGATCCTCGTGGGCGGCGAGCCGGGGATCGGGAAGTCCACGCTGCTCCTCCAGGTGGCCGGCAGCCTCGCCGCCAGCGGCACCGTGCTGTATGTCTCGGGCGAGGAATCGGCGCTCCAGGTCAAGATGCGCGCGATGCGGCTCGGGGTCGGCGATGACGCCTCGCTGTTGTGCGCGACCGAGCTCGAGGAGATCCTCGCGACCGCACGCGAGGTGCGCCCGCAGCTGATGATCGTCGACTCCATCCAGACCGTCGCCACCTCCGAGCTCGAGGGAGCACCGGGGAACGTGGGGCAGGTCCGGGAATGCGCGGCGCAGCTGATGCGGTTCGCCAAGTCGTCCGGCGCGGCCGTCGTGGTGGTGGGACACGTGACCAAGGGCGGCGGCATCGCCGGCCCCAAGACCCTCGAGCACATCGTGGACACGGTGTTGTACTTCGAGGGCGAGGGCACTGCGGATCATCGCGTGCTGCGCGCCACGAAGAATCGCTTTGGATCGGTGGACGAGATCGCGGTCTTCCGCATGACCGAGCAGGGGTTGCAGGGGGTGGACAACCCGTCGGCGCTCTTCCTTGCCGATCGCGACGCCGGATCGAGCGGCTCGGCGATCACCGCCCTGATGGAGGGAAGCCGCCCGGTCCTCGTGGAGGTGCAGGCCCTCGCCGCCAAGGCCGGCTTCGGCACACCGCAGCGCGTGGCCACGGGCTTCGATGCGCGCCGCCTCGCGCTCCTGCTCGCGGTGCTCGACAAGCGCGCCGGGCTCTCCTATGCCACGCTCGACACCTTCCTGAACGTGGTGGGCGGCCTGCGGATGGTGGAGCCCGCCGGGGATCTCGCGGTCGTCGCGGCCCTGGCCTCGAGCGTCTATGATCGCCCGTTAGGCGGCGACGCCGTCTTCATCGGGGAGGTGGGGCTGGGCGGGGAAGTGCGCCCCGTCTCCCAACTGGACCGGCGCCTCGCCGAGGCCGCGCAACTCGGGTTCCGCACCGCCTGGGTGGCGGGGCGCGCGGTCCCCCGCAAGGCCCCCGAGGGCCTCCGGGTCCACGGGGTGTCATCGTTAGGCGACCTCTTCGGCCGGCTGTTCGGGTAGCCCCATGGACCATCACGACGACACCCGGGCCCGCGGTGACCTGCCGCGTGAGACGACCCCCGACGCGTTGCGCCCGACACCGGCGACGACGCCGGACGTCGGCGTGGTCATCGTCGCCGCCGGGTCCGGCACGCGCACGGGATCCAGGGAGCTCAAGCAGTTCCGCTGGGTCGGGGACAAGCCCATGCTGCTCCACAGCGTCCAGGCGTTCCATCGGCGGCCGGATGTGGCCCTCGTCGTCACGGTGTTGCCGCGCTCCCACGCCGGCGATCCGCCCCCCTGGCTCTTCCAGTGCGACGTCGATCGCCTCCTCGTCTCCACCGGGGGCCGCGAGCGGACGGATTCCGTGTGGAGCGGGATCGAGGACCTGCCGGACGAGGCGGAGATCGTCGTGATCCACGATGCGGCCCGGCCCCTCGTCACCGACGAGACGATCGCCGCCGTCATCGCCGAGGCACGCGCGGGTCGCGGGGCCATCGCCGCGCTCCCCGTGGTCGACACGCTCAAGGAAGTCGATGACACGGGACGCATCGTGCGCACCGTCGATCGCGCGCGGCTCTGGCGGGCCCAGACCCCACAGGCGTTTCCCCGTGCGATGATCGAGCGGGCCCACCTCGAGGCGCAGCGCCAGGGCCTCGTCGCCACCGATGACGCCGCCCTCTGCGAACAGTTGGGGTTCGAGGTGGTCGTCGTGCGCGGGAGCGAGCGCGCCCTCAAGGTGACGGAAGAAGGCGACTTCCAGCGCGCCGTGTTGCTCGCGCCCCTCGACGCGTGAGCGGGGCGTCGCTGGCCGTCCCGTTCTGGTCGGCGGATGAGGTCGAGGCGTCGCTCAGCGGCACCATCCGCCACCTCCAGGACGGGGGCGTCCTCGCCTACCCGACCGAGACCCTGTACGGCTTCGGCACGGCCGTGAATCGGGAAGCGGTCGAGGTCCTCGTCCAGCTCAAGCAACGCCCCGCGGCGAAGCCGTTCCTGCTCCTCATCGCCGGCAGCGACATGCTCGCCCGCCTGGGGCTGCACCTCACCCGGGATGCCGCGATCCTGGCCGCGCGATTCTGGCCGGGACCGGTCACCCTCGTCCTTCCCGGGGGCGAGAAACGCGTCCCCGAACGCCTGCGCGGGCCCGAAGGGGGAATCGCCGTGCGCTGGACGCCACACCCGGGGCTCCAGCGGCTCCTCCGCGCCTACGGCGACCCGATCACGAGCACCAGCGCCAACCGGCCCCGCGAGGCGCCGGCCATGTCCGCGTTCGAGATCCTCGAGCAGTGGAGTGGACCGGTCGCGTCCGGCGTCATCCGGGTGCTCGATGGCGGACGCCTCCTTCCCTCCGAGCCGTCCACGGTCGTCGACTGCGTGGGGACCCGCCCGCGAGTCATCCGCCCGGGGGCGATCCCGGCCGCCGTCCTGCGGGAGTCCCTCCCGACCCTGATCGGGGACAAGTAGGGCACGCGGGGACGGGGGCGACTACTTTCCGGCGACTGCCACGGTAGCGCGCGTGAAGATCCTCTTTGTCTGCACCGGAAACACCTGCCGTTCGCCCCTCGCAGAGGCGATTGCGCGCCGCGAGGTCATCGCCCGCGGCTGGCTGGACGTCGAGGTGGAAAGCGCGGGCACCACGGCCCATCCGGGCGCCCCGGCCTCCGACGGCTCCTTGCTCGTCGGCCTCGAACACGGGCTCGACCTGGGACCGCACCAGTCGCGTCCGTTGACCCGGGCGATTGTCGGGAGCGCGGACCTCATCCTCACCATGTCCGCCTCGCACCTCGGCGCCGTCCGCGCCCTCGGCGGCGAGGCCAAGGCTGAGCTACTGACCGAGTACGCCGCCCCCGGATCGGGCGGCCGGAGCGTGAGTGATCCGTTTGGCGGTGACCTCCCCACGT
The DNA here is from genome assembly GCA_016794835.1 of Gemmatimonadota bacterium. GTDB lineage: Bacteria > Gemmatimonadota > Gemmatimonadetes > Gemmatimonadales > Gemmatimonadaceae > RBC101. Next base: position 5,435 of record JAEUJL010000743.1, read on the forward strand.
ATCGGGAGACGTACGAGGACCTCGACGCGCTCATCATGATGGCCTTTCGCCGCCTCGCGTCCGAGCGCTCCGCGCAGCGCACGTGAGCGTGAAACGGGCGCCGACGCGCCTGGTCCTGCTCGGCCACCCGGTGCGCCACTCGCTGTCGCCAGTGTTTCAGGGCGCCGCGCTCCGGGCGGCGGGCATTCCACTGGCATATGAGGCCCTCGACGTCGCCCCCGAGGCGCTGGGCGAGGCGCTGGCCCTGGCCGCGACGCAGGGGTGGGCAGGGAACGTGACGATCCCCCACAAGCGGGCGGTGTTCCTTGCGTGTGCGCGCCACACCGACGTGGCCACACAGGCCTGCGCCGTCAACACGTTCTGGATGGAGGACGGGGCGCTGTGGGGAGACAACACAGATGTTGCGGGGTTCGATGCCGCGGCGCGCGCGTTGGGAGCGCGCCTCGTTGACAGCCGCATCGCGCTGTTGGGCGCGGGCGGGGCCGCGGCCGCGGTCTGCGTCGCGGCGGGTCGCTGGCCGGGAGCCACCGTGCGGCTCCTCGCGCGGCGCCCCGACGAAGCGCGCCGGCTCGCCTCGGCCTTTCCGCATGTGACACCGGTGACGGACCTGTCCGCCGCGCTCCACGGCTGCACCCTCCTTGTCAACGCGACCCCGATCGGCCTGCACGACGACGTGACACCCTGCGACGTGTCCGGGCTTTCCGCTGACGCTGCCGTGATGGACCTGGTGTACCGTCGGGGGGAAACCGCGCTCGTGCGCGGCGCGCGTGCGCGCGGCCTGCTCGCCTGCGATGGGAGCGAGATGCTGTTACGGCAGGGCGCCCTCGCGTTCGAACGGTGGTTTGGCCTCGTGCCGAGCCTGGACATCATGCGGGCCGCCCTGCACGCCGCGAGGTGACGCCGGGCCGGCTGGAGGGCGGTCGTCACGCACCAACTGCTGCGCGCGTTGATCTATGGGGCCCGCGAGCTCCTCTTTCCGCGCACCTGTCTCGTCTGCCAGCGACTGCTTGACGCCGACGTGCACGGGATCGCCTGCGCCGCGTGCGTGGGATCCGTCTCCCGGGTGCCCGCGGGCGGCTGTGCGCGGTGTGGGCACCCTCGACGCGCGCCCTCGTGTACCATGTGCCAGGTCCTGCACCCGGCCATCCGCGAAGCCCGGTCGTGGTGCTGGGCGGATGACGCGGTCGCCAGGGCCTTGTTGCACGCCCTGAAGTACGACGGGTGGACCGCCGCGGCCGGGGTGCTCGCCGAGGCGATGCGCACCATCCGTCCGTCGGGGATCCTCTCACCATCCCTGTGCCTGCTTCCGGTGCCGCTGGCACCCGGGCGGCAGCGGACGCGGGGCTACAACCAGTCGGAATTGCTTGCGGTGCACCTTGCGCGTCTTTGGCAGTGTGCCCTTGTCCCTGATGCCATCGAACGCCTGCGCGAGACCCCGTCGCAGACTCAGTTGACACGTTCCGACCGCTTCGCCAACGTTGCCGGTGCCTTTGCGGTCACGGCTGCGGGTGTGTCACGGCTGCGCGGAACGTGCTGCGTCCTGGTGGATGACGTCATGACAACCGGCGCGACCCTGAATGCCTGTGCCGCCGCGCTCGACGCGGTCGGCGTCGAGGCCATTGCTGCTGTCACCTTCGGTCGAGCCCGGGATCCCCGCGCGACGACCCCTGCCTAGAGGACTGAGAACGACATGGGAACCCGAGTTGCCATCAACGGCTTCGGCCGCATCGGACGCCAGGTACTGCGCGCGGCGAAGGAAACCGGCGCGTCGCTGGACTTCGTGGCGATCAATGACCTGACGGACACCGCCACCCTCGCGCACCTCTTCAAGTACGACTCGGTGCACGGGACCTACGAGGGACAGGTCAGCAGCACCGCGGACTCGATCACGGTCGACGGCGACACGATCAAGGTCTTTGCCCAGAAGGACCCGGCGGCGCTGCCCTGGAAGGACCTGGGCGTGGACGTCGTCCTCGAGGCGACGGGCCGGTTCACCAACGCGCCTGACGCGCGCAAGCACATCGAGGGTGGGGCGCGCAAGGTCATCATCTCGGCGCCGGCCAAGGGCGAGGACCTCACGATCGTCATGGGCGTGAACCACCAGAAGTACGACGCCGCGAAGCACCACATCATCTCCAATGCGTCCTGCACGACCAACTGCCTTGTGCCGATGGTGAAGGTGGTCCGCGATGCGTTCGGGTTCCGCCACGGGTCGATGGTGACGATCCACAGCTACACCAACGACCAGCAGATCCTGGACCTGCCGCACAAGGACCTGCGCCGGGCGCGCGCCGCGGCGCTCTCCATCATCCCGACGACGACGGGGGCGGCCAAGGCCACCTCGCTGGTGATCCCCGAGGTGAAGGGGAAGATCGACGGCATCGCCATTCGCGTCCCGACCCCGGATGTCTCCCTCACGGAGCTCACCGTGGAGGTCGAGCAGGCCACGACGATCGACGCCGTCAACGCGGCGTTCCGCGCGGCGGCCGCGGCGGGGCCGCTCCAGGGCATCCTGGCCTACACCGAGGAAGAGCTGGTGTCGAGCGACTACATCGGCAACCCGCATTCGTGCATCATCGACGCGAAGAACACCAACGTGATCGATGGCACCATGGTGAAGCTCTCCGGGTGGTACGACAACGAGTGGGGCTACTCCAGCCGGTGCGTCGACCTGCTGCAGATGATTGGCGCCTCGCTCTGATCACCGGATGACGATGAACACCCAGACGATCCGCGACCTGCCGGCCTCCCTCGCCGGCCGGCGCGCCCTGGTGCGCGTGGACTTCAACGTCCCGCTGGAGGCGGACGGTCGCGTCTCCGACGACACCCGGGTGCGCGCCGCCCTCCCGACGATCGAGGAGCTCGCGCGCCGCGGCGCGCGGGTCGTCCTGCTGTCCCACCTGGGCCGCCCCAAGGGTGGCCCGGACCCGAAGTACTCCCTTGCGCCCGTCGCCCGCTGCCTGGCCGGGCTCACCAGCCGCCCGGTGCAGTTCTGCGGCACCACGGT
>JAEUJL010000801.1 GCA_016794835.1 Gemmatimonadota bacterium
AATGTGGGGGACGCATCGAGGGGCGAGGGGGCGCCGCCGCCCTGTTACGCATCAACCCGCACACCTTGCGCGCCCGCATGCGCAAGTTGGGGGTTGATGCCCAACAGATCCGTACCTCCCTGACGGCCGGACGCGAGCGCGACGCCCGGCCGGGTACCGTTAGTCCGCCGTAACGGTCAACGAGGCGCGGCAGGTCTCCACGAACGGCGACGCCAGCAGGGAGGCGAAGTCGGTGAGGGAGACGATCTCATGGTTCTGCGCCAGGAAGGTGAACTGGTGCACGCCAGGGGTCGTGCTCGCTCCAGAAACCGTGACGCGCGCCGTCGTGCCGACGTACTGGCTGCTGGAACCAAAGGCGAGCAGGCGCGCACCGGTCGCATCGTCCGTGATGGTGTAGGCCCAATACAGCGAGGTGCCGGCCGATGGTGCCGGATACGTCGACGGCCCGACGACGCTGAGGACGATCTCGGAGCGGTTGTTGATCCCCTTGCGAATCGTGACGCCCATCGACGTCCCGCGATCACACGTGGCGCCAGCCGATGCCGTGCGGATCCGGCCGACCGTCGCGCCACCACCGCCACCACCGCCGCCACCACCACCACCGCCAGAGCCCTTGGCGAGCAACGCATCAAACTGATGCGACCTCGGTGCGATGGGGTCGGCGCAGGCGGTGAGCAGTGCGCCGCAGAGCAACGCGCCGGTGCGAAGGATCGAGGCAGGTGTCACGAGTTGGTTTCCACGGAAGGGTGTCAGGCGACCAGGTGGCCGTCTCGCTTCCTCAAAAAGCAGGACTCGTGCCCTCTCGTTACAAACGAGCTAACGTGATGATTGGCATACACTTCCGAAACCAGGCGCGGCCACGCGCGTCTCCCGCCCCGCATCACAACGATACACGGATTGGAACGTTCTGATTTGCCGAGCGCGGGGCTGCGCGGATCAGTCCGTGTGACGCCAGCTTCCCACGAGACGTGGCGTCTCGGTCGGACCAGGTGAGCCGCCGGCCGGTTCGAGGGTCATCGCGCACAGCTCGACGACATCGATCGCGTTGACGTCGGTGCCGACCGGGACGATGATCGTCGCGCGCCCTTCCTCATCCGTGTTGAACGTGCCCATCGAGACGGGCGCCTTGAGCGCCTTGGAGATCGCCCACAGCTGGTAGGTCTTTCCCTCGGGCGCTCGCGGCACGTTGAACGCGGTCACGATGAACACGTTGCGCGTGTGGTTCCAGTAGACGCGTGCCGTCGGCTTGTTGTTTGCCTCGGCGAGCGAGACGACGTGGACCTCGGGACCCATGAAGGCACTGAGCGTCCGGTCCTTCTCCTGCAACTCGCTGCGGACCTGCGTGAGCTCGCCGGAGAGAGCGACCATCGCTTCGCGGGCCTCCCGCTGGCCGGTGTAGGCGAACACGGCAAGCGCGGCACAGGCGGCGGCGGCCAGCCACGGGGTGACCTGGCGCCAGCGCGATGGTGCGCTGGTCACCGGCCGCGCCCCCGGCGCGGTGG
>JAEUJL010000822.1 GCA_016794835.1 Gemmatimonadota bacterium
GCGGTGGACTCGCTCGTCGCGCAGAGCATGGCGGATGGCAAGGTGCCCGGGCTCGCGATCACCATCGTCCGCAACGACTCGGTGCTCCACAGCAAGGGATATGGCGTCGCGGACCTCGCCTCCGGACGACCGATGACCGACACCACCCCGGTGATCATCGGGTCGACGAGCAAGACCTTCACCTCATTCGCGCTGATGCAGCTGGTGGATGCCGGGAAGGTCGCCCTGGACACCGCGGTGCAGCGCTACGTGAAGGTGATGCAGGACAACGTGCCGGTCGACCCGCGGATGACGGCGATCACCTCGCGCCACCTGCTGACCAACGTCTCCGGGCTCCCGCTCGGCTTCTCGGGCGATCCGTACGGTGCGGGGGCGGACACCAGTGCGGGCGCCCTCGAGCGGCTCGTGCGCGATGACATGCTGGCCCGACCCCTCGACTTCGCGCCGGGGACGGGATTCACCTACTCGAACCGCGGGTTCTCGCTGGCCGCCCTGGTGGTGCAGGATGCGAGCGGGATGTCGTATGAGGACTACATGGCGCAGCGCGTCTTTGGTCCCCTGGGCATGCGGCACAGCACCGCCGAGTTCTGGCGCAGCGAGGCGATGGGCCGCACGCTCGGCTATCGCGAGGACACCGCGGGGAAGCCGGTGCCACGTCCGCCCGCGGCGAGCCGCGAATGGACCGGGTCCGGGATGCTCACCTCCACCGCCGCCGATGTGGGGACCTACCTCCGCATGTTGCTCCGCGGCGGCAAGGCGGCGGATGGCACCGTGCTCCTCTCCGAGGCCGGGGTGACCGAGCTGCTGCGTCCCCAGCAGAAGGGCGAGAGCGAGCTGGGCGGCCCCACCACCTACGCGTTAGGCTGGGAGGTGAACGACATGGGCGGGATGTCGCTCACCATGAAGGGGGGCAGCGTGATCTCGATGGGCTCCCTGTTCGTGATGCTCCCGCAACAGAAGGTGGGGATCGCGATCGTCTTCAACCTCGTGGACTACGGCAAGGTCCAGCTGCTGCAGAACCTGCTGGCCCTGCTCGCGGGTGCGCCGACGTCGCCCTACCAGGTCGCCCCACCCGCGCCGGCCGTGCCCGGGACGGGACATCGGATGGCCCCCGCACGCCTCGCGTCGTTCGCCGGGGACTACATGACGCGCTGGGGATTGATGCGCGTGCGCGCGCAGGACAGCACGCTCACGGCGTCCTATGAGGCCAACGACGTGAGGCTGGAACCCGCGTCCGACACCTCCTTCATCGTGCGCAGCGCGCTCCGGGAGCAGGAGGGCACGACGATCGTGGTGCGGCGTTGCGGCACCACCACCTGCCTGTGGATGCGCGGGGATTCCAGCGGGGTGCGATTGCCCTGAGCGGCGATGAAACCGGACGTCGCCTACCTCATCGTTGTGGTCATGGCGGTGACCTTGCTCGGCAGCCTGGGCTGGCGCGCATGGCCGCAGCGTCACCAGCCTGCCGGGGCGCCCTTCGTGGTGTTTGTCGTTGGCGCCACGGTCTGGTCGGCCCTGGTTGGGGCGATGGCGCTGGCCTCACCAGCGGCCGCGCGCACGATCCTCTTCCTCAAGTACCTGGCCATCGGCATCACCACGGTGGCGACCTACCTCTTCGTGGCGGTGTACCTGGGCCATCGCCCGCGCGTCACCCCCGGCATGTGGGGGCGCTTCCTCCTGGTGCCAGTGATCGGGTGGCTGGCGGCCTGGCGAGACGGATGGGGGATGATCCGCGACGTGACCTTCACCACCGCCCACGGGCTGACCGCCCCCTCCGCGATCCGGTTCGGCCCGCTCTACTGGGTGAGCACGGGGTACCTGTACGCCCTGCTCCTGGTGGCGATCGGTCGGCTGCTCGTCGCCGGGCGCGACGGGGGTATCCTCACCCGGGCCCAGGCCCTTCCCGTGCTGGTCAGCCTGGTGCTGCCCTTCGCCTGCAACATGCTGTTGCTCACTGGGGTCACGCCGCCGGAGTTCGACCCGATGCCCCTCGGCATGGCGGTGGCGGGGACCGCCCTCTGGTGGGGCACCCTGGGGCGCAAGCTCCTGACCCTCGTCCCGATGGCCCGCGGGGTCCTGGTGGACTCCCTGCGCGACGGGATCCTCATCGTGGATACCGCCCGGCGCATCCTCGATATCAATGAGGCGGCCGCCCGGCTGCTCGGACGCGAACCCCGGGACCTGATCGGCCTCGAGGCCCGACCGCCGCTGCTTCCGGTTTGGGCCGATGCACAACTCAACACGCCCAGTGACGGCGCCGGGCCGACCGTCCCCCACGGGGACCGCCACTTCGACCTGCGTCGCATCGACGTGCGCGTGCCGGGCGACGGCGTGGGCGCGCATATCCTCGTCCTGCACGACGCCACCGAGCGGCAACAGCTGGAGGATGGCCAGGCACGGTTGATCACCGACCTCCAGGCCGCCCTGGCGCAGGTGAAGACGCTGAGCGGCCTCCTCCCGATTTGCGCCGGGTGCAAGCGCATCCGTGACGCGTCGGAGACCTGGCAACCGCTCGAGGAGTATGTCAGCAGCCGGACCCATGCCGAGTTCTCGCACGGGATGTGTCCCACCTGCATGGCCACGTGGTATCCCGAGCATCCCGACCTGCACTGACCGTCCCCCCACACGTCCTCACCATGGCAGACACTGAGTGGTGGCAGCGCGGCCCGGTCGCCGGCGTGCCTGACGTCCTGCAACCGGTCGCGCACATCCTGCTCCAGGTGCGCGAGAGCGTGGACGAGATCGTCGCGCCGTTGAGCGTGGACGCATGGAACCAGCGACCGGCCGGCGTCGCGTCACCGGCATTTCACGTCCGGCACATGGCCGGCGTGATCGACCGGTTGTTCACCTACGCGCGCGGCGAGATGCTGTCCGATGCACAACGTGCGGCCCTGGCCGCGGAGAAGGATCCGGTGACGGCCGATGACATCGCCGTCATCCGCGCCGCCCTGTCGGCCCAAGTCGAGCGCGCGCTGGCCGAGCTGCGCACCATCGACCCCAGCCGCCTGGGTGAATTCCGCGGCGTGGGCCGTGCCCAGCTGCCCTCCACCGTCATCGGCTGCCTGGTGCATGGCGCGGAACACGCCATGCGTCACGTGGGCCAGTTGTCGGTCACCGTGCGGGTGATCCGGGCGGGCTGACCCCGCCCGGCGTCCCGCGTCAGCCGCCGGTCGCGCGACGGAAGGCGGCGGGCCCCCCAACGATCGGCAGCACCAGCGACGTCCCGTTGGGGTCGAGGGTCAGCGTCGTGCCCGGCGCCGGCCAGAGGGTGAAGTCCCGGTCGCTGGAGAAGACCACCAGGCCGATGCGCTTGCCGGCGGGGATCACCTGGTCATCGGGCTGCAGGGTGAAGGACATCTCCACGAACTCGCCCGGCACCAGCGGCTCGCCGCGCGTGAGGGACCGGCGATTCTGCAGGTCCGCCCAACCCCGCGTGATCACGCTGAAGTTCGGCTGGCGTGGTGCGGCATCGGTGAAGGGCAACGCGACGAGCCAGACGCTGAAGTTGGCCGCCGGTCGATCCGACGCGACACGAACGGTCAGGCGTGCCGTACCCGAGAGGTGCACCGGCTCCGTGAGTTCCGGGGTGGCATAGACCAGCCGGTGCTCGGAGGTCGCCAGCTTGGCCAGGGAATCGCCGGATAGGGCGACGTTGTCGACCAGGCGCTCAGTGGCCAGCCCGGTCCGCCGGGTGCTCGTCAACACGCCGACGCCGCGGCCACCGTTCGCCGGATACAGCATGACATCGCGCGCGTCCGGATGTGGCCACGCCGGATAGGGCGTCGGCTCGAGGCGATTGTTTCCCTCGCGGACGATCCAGCTCTTCGGGTCACGCTCGACGCCATTCTCGACGTTGTAGAGATACCGCGAGAACCAGCGGTTCATCATCTCCAGGGGCGGCGCCCCGCCGTGCCCACCCTGGTGGTAGTACACCGCGACCGGTGTGCCCTGCTTCTGCAGGGCCTCGACCACGCGCACCGAGTGTTCAGGCATCACGTTCCAGTCGTTCCAGGCATGGGCCATGAGGACCGCCGCCTTGATCCCCTTCACCTGTGGCACGTAGTCGCGTCCGGCCCACCAGTCGTTCCAGTCGCCGCTGCGGCGATCGTGGTTGGCGTGCATCTCACGCTCGCGCACGTGCTCGTTGCACCAGGCGCGCCGCGCCGGGTCGCCCGAGTTGATGAAGTCGTAGAGGAAGTCGATATCCTCGCCCAGCCACCCGCCGGGGTGGCGCACCAACCCAGACGATCGATAGTAGTGCCAGTACGAGGTGTTCGGCGCGATGGGGATGATGACCTCCAGCCCCTCCACGCCGGTGGTCGCGGCGGCGACCGGCAGCGTACCGTTGAACGACGTCCCGGTCATCCCCACCTTGCCGGTCGCCCACTCCGCCCGCACCTCGCTGCCCCCCACGCGCGCCGTGAACCCGCGGGCCCGCCCGTTGAGCCAGTCGATCACGGCCTTGGGTGCAAGCGACTCGTTGCGTCCCCCAACCGTCGGGCATCCCTGCGACAACCCGGTCCCGGGAGATTCCGAATGCACCACCGCAAAGCCGCGCGGGACCCAGTCGCGCACGTGCGAGTCGCTCACCCGCGTGCGTCCGGGGTTCCAGGCGATCTCGGGTTGCGAGACACGCCGGGGCGGCTCTGCCCCAACTTCCTGTTGCACATTCCACAGGTGCTCGCGGGGCCCCGAGGTGCCGGCGAAGTACGGACTCGACTCGTAGATCACGGGGAGCTTGAGCCCATCCGCCGTGCCACCCGGCCGGGTGACGTCCACATGCACGCGGTCGCGCGCGCCGTCGCCGTCCGAATCGAACTCGGTCTCGACCCAGAGTTGCTGGCGGATCCAGCGCGTGGAGTCGGCGAAGGCCGGCACCACCTGCGCCATCCCGTTCTCGAACACGGGGCGCGCCGCCGGGGCCTGCGCCCCCAGGGCGGACGC
>JAEUJL010000847.1 GCA_016794835.1 Gemmatimonadota bacterium
ATTGCGGCGAACGCCGTGATTGCCCTGACCGAACCTTCGGGTGACGGGATCGGTGGCGACCTCTTCGCGATCATCTACGACGCGAAGACCGGCCAGCTCCACGGCCTGAACGCCGCCGGATGGGCGCCCAAGGCGCTGAACGCGGAGCTGCTCCGGGCGAAGGGACAAACCGCGGTGCGTGGCATCCACAGCGTGACGGTCCCGGGCGCGGTGGCCGGCTGGGATGCGATGCGCCGCAAGTTCGGATCGTTAGGCTTCGGCGACCTGCTCGCCCCGGCCATCTACTACGCCGAGGAGGGATTCCCCGTCACGGAGCAGGTCGCGCGCATGTGGGGACGCGCGGTCGACCGGCTGGACAACAACGCGTACACGAAGGCGACCTTCCTGCTCGACGGGACACGCGCACCGAAGGAAGGCGAGGTGTTTCGCAACCCGGACCTGGCTCGCACCTTCCGGCGCATCGCCGAGCGCGGTCGCGACGGGTTCTACACGGGTCCGGTGGCCGACGCGATCGTGAAGCTGTCAAAGGAGGAGGGCGGGTTGATGGAGCTCGACGACCTGCGCGCCCTGGAGGCTGAGTGGGTCACGCCGATCTCGACGACCTACCGGGGATGGACCGTGTACGAGCTGCCGGCCCCCACGCAGGGGATCGCGGCGCTGATGATGCTCAACCTGATGGAGCAGGCCCCGATGGCCGAGTGGGGCTTTCACAGCGCGAAGCACTTGCACTACATGATCGAGGCCAAGAAGCTCGCCTACGCGGACATGTTGAAGTACACCGCGGACCCGCACTTCACGAAGGTGCCGACCGCCGCGATGCTGGACAAGAAGGCGGCCGCTGAGCGCGCGCGCCTGATTGACCCGGCACGCGCGGCCTGCACGGTGACCCCGGCCACCTACCAGTCGGTGGCGGGCCTGCAGGGCAGCGAGACGATCTACCTGACGGTGGTGGACAAGGACGGCAACATGGTCTCGCTGATCCAGAGCATCTATTCCGAGTTTGGCTCGGCGCTCACGGCACCGGGCACCGGGGTGCTGCTGCACAACCGCGGCAGCCTGTTCTCGCTCGACCCCGCGTCCGTCAACGTCCTCGCCGGGCGCAAGCGCCCCCTGCACACCATCATCCCCGCGTTCATGGAGAAGGATGGCACGCGCATCGCGTTCGGGATCATGGGTGGGTGGAACCAGTCACAGGCCCACGCCCAGTTTGTCTCCAACATCGCCGACTTCGGGATGACGATCCAGCAGGCGCTCGAGGCGGGCCGCTTCTCGAAGAACTCCTTTGACGGGTGCGACGTAAACATCGAGTCCCTGGTGCCCGGGCCGGTGCTCGACCAGCTCAAGGCCAGCGGACACCAGGTGACCACGGTCGGGCCCCGCTCCGGAACGTTTGGCTGGGGACAGGCGGTGCTCCGCGGCCCGGCCGGCGTCAACTTTGGCGCGAGCGAGCCTCGCCACGATGGCGCGGCCATCCCGCAGGGCGCGCCCCTGCGGAAACCCTGAGGACCACCGCCACCATGGCCCAGCTACTCCGCGCCTCACTGGTCGTCGCGCTGCTCGCCACGACCGGCAACGCGCAACAAGACAAGGTGTCGCGCCCCGGCGAGTATCGCGGATACTCGGCCCCCACCTACGACGGCTACCGGCGCACCTCGTTCTACGTGCCGATGCGCGACGGCGTCCGGCTCGCCGTGGACCTCTTGCGGCCCACGCGCAACGGCCAGCTGCCGACCGAGCGACTCCCGGTCGTGTGGACCCACCACCGCTACAACCGCGCCTTCTTTTCGGGTGACACGCTGGTGGACTACGCGGCCGGCTTCGGGCGCGGCATCGACGTCCTGCTGCATCACGGGTACATCGTCGCCGCCGTCGACACGCGCGGCGGTGGCGCATCGTTTGGCACGCAGCAGGGCTTCTTCATGCCCGAAGAAGCCGCCGACGCGCGCGAGATGACCGAGTGGCTCGCGATCCAGCCGTGGTCGAACGGCAAGGTCGGCATGACCGGACGCTCGTACCTCGGCATCACCCAGCTCTTCGCCGCCGCGCAGGCCCCGCCGCACCTCGTGGCGATCTTTCCCGAGATGTACGTGTTCGAGTGGTGGCCGTTCATCCACCCGGGCGGGATCTTCCGCGACGACTTCTTCACCAAGTGGCAGTTCCTCACGCGCCAGCTGGACAATGCGGC
>JAEUJL010000739.1 GCA_016794835.1 Gemmatimonadota bacterium
CACTCGCTGGACGGTGAGCCGCGAGCGCCCTTTGGGCGGCCGTTGTTGCTGGCGCTTCGCGCTCGACTCGCCGCGCGCGGTGAGTCCCTCGAGCTCGCACGGGAGGCGGACGTTCACGCGGCGCTCCGGGCCTCGGACCCCAATCGACCTCCCCTCCCCAACTTCCTGTCGCCCAACGCGGCGTCCAGCCTCCTGACCACCACGGCCGACCTCGGCCGGTTCCTGTCTCACCTCGTGGGGGCAGGACGCGACCTGGCGAGCCAGATGCTCACGCCAACGGTCCGGCGCAACGAGGCGATTCAGTGGGGACTGGGACTGGGCCTCGAGGAGATCGGCGACCGACCGGTGGGTTGGCAATGGGGTGACAACCCTGGCTTCAAGAACTTCCTGGCCGTGGACGCGCAAGCAGGGACAGGCGTGGCAATCCTCACGAACGGCGACCGCGGGGCACGTGTCTACGAACGCGTGCTACGCCAGGTGACCGGGATCGACCATCCGGCCTTCCTGTTCGTCTGAAGACCACGGCGACCTGCCAGCCTCACGCTGACAGGTCGCCGTGGTATCGCGCGCGAACGGCGTGTGCCGTCAGGTCGGCGGGGGCGGCGGGGGCGCGGTGCCATCCTGTCCCCCTCCCCCGATCGCGCCGCTGGCGACGATGATCAGGGCGATGGCACTGGCAATGGCCACGGCCGCGGCCAGCACGCTGCGTCGCTTGTTGCGGACGCGCTCGGACATGTCCGACACGGCCGAGCGCGGGATCCCCACGCGGCTGCCAGACGACGGGAGGATCTGCCCGTTCAGCGTCCGGCTCTCTTCGAGCGTCAGGTAGATCGTGTCATTGCGCACCGACTCGATCTTTCCGAGCACGCTGCGCACTTCCGGCCCGAGCTGCCGGGTCATCTGCTGCGTTCCATCCAGGGTAAGCTGGATGCGGACCTGCGCTCCCGCTGCGACCTGCGCCGGCTGCGCGACGGGCACGTTGCGATAGCACCCGGCGAGGAAGGCGCCGAGGGTGAAGGCCCAAAGGGAACGCAGGGCACCGATCCTCCGGTGCCCTGCGCCCTGGTACGACATGAAGCTCATACGGCTCCGATCACGAGCACGCGGCCGAGCGATTGACCGCGGGCTGCGGCGCCTTGGGGTTCTGCAGGCGCTCGTTGTACGAGATCGGGAAGAAGCAGGTCTTGCGGAACGTGGTCTGCGCCGGCAGCCAACGCGGGTCCGGCGTGTTGAACCGATAGTGGTCCATCAACCGACGCCCCTGCAGGTACAGGTTGGTGCGACGCGCATGGATAAGCACCGTCTGTGCCGCCGGCGTGCCCGTGTAGGGTGCCAAGCCATTGGCCGAGCGCACGGCGTTGATGCGGGTCGTGAACTCGGTGTTGTTGCCTGCGGCCAACGCGGCTTCGGCGAGGATCAGGTTCATCTCGACCTCGCTGATGACCGTCGTCGGGATGAACTGGCTCGACGTCTGCCGGCAGCACTCGTCAATCGCACGAGCGAGGACGGCGTCCGGCTGGCCCGTCACCGGGTCAACCAGCTTGATGCCGGCCAGGCCATCGAGGGGACGCGTGCGGGCGGTGTTGGTGTTGATGTACTCGTCGCCGGCACGAATCTCCAGGCGCTGGCTGATCTCGAACCCGGTGGCGAAGTAGCCGCCGTTGTTCTGAGCCGTCGCCGTGAAGCGCATGCGGTAGCCAGCCGGCATGATCGCGAGCGCCGCCGCCGCGTCGGCGGAAGCCCCGGCATCGCTCACCAGGCCGTTCGCCGGACGAGTGCGGGCGGTGCCGAACTTGGCACGCACCGCCTTGTTGAACTTCGCACGCGCCCGGAGGCCGGTCGCGTTGCGACGCCACTCCGCGTTGTTCAGCGTCGTGGACAGCGTAACGGCCTTGTCGAACAACGAGATCGCCTTGTCGAACATGGTGGGCATGTTGGCCTCACCCACCGGATCGCCGTTGGCCTGGCGATCCGACGAGACGACGAAGTCCTCGTAGTTCTCGGCGATCAGGAGGTACGCGAGCCCCGTGTACGTGTAGGCGCGCGCCAGGTCGACGCGGCTACGGAGCTTGCTGTCCTTGTCGAGCGCCTCGAGCTGCGTGACGGCGTAGTCCCCGAGCCAACGCGCCTCGGAGAGGTACGGATACTGCCCGTCCGTGTACTCGTTCACGGGGTCGTTGATGTCCCCGTTGTCGAGGGTGTTCCAGGCCTCGCGAGAGCCGGCCCAGGTCAGCTCGTCGGAGACCGCGCCGATGGTGCCGGCGATCTGGTTGATCGAGCGGCTGACCGTGGCGCCCAACCCGTTGACGAGCGGCGTGGCGGCGGCCGGATCGGCGAGGCTCTCCTCGACGACCGCATTGGGATTGCTGATGTCCGTGTCGAACATGCCGCAGGCGCCAAGGGTGAGGGACGCAGCCAGCGTCACCACCCCGCGCGCGGCGCGATGCGCCCCGGAAACCCGGAACGCACCGCCCGTGATAGATGTCATTCGCATGTAGCGATTCACTCCACGCTTAGAAGTTGAGATTGACGATGAGGGACACGCGGCGCTGCAGCGGCAGGCCGAAGCCGTCCGTGCTCACGAGGAAGTTGTCCGTGAGGGCGCC
>JAEUJL010000015.1 GCA_016794835.1 Gemmatimonadota bacterium
GCCGGCATTCCGTATGTCGTCGTCGGGGGCGCCGTGGTCGTGGATGGTGGGCAGGTGACGTCGGCGCGGCCGGGGCGCGCAGTGCGCGCTCCCGTGCGCTGACGGCTCGCCGGGCCGTGGGCCGGGGCGTGTGGCATGCCCCGGCCCAGCGACCTAGTCGCTCCGCAGCGCCTGCGTGGGATCGACGGAGCTCGCCCGTCGCGCCGGCATGTAGCTCGCCAGCGCACCCGTCATCACGAGGACGGCGCCCATCGCGCCGAAGACGATGGGATCCACCGCGCGAACGTCGAACAGCAGGCTCGCGAGGAGTCGCGTCGACAACAACGCCGCGCCCATCCCGATGCCCGCGCCAATGAGGACGACGCGCGTCCCCTCGGACACCACCTGGCGCCGGACCGCACCCGCCGTGGCGCCTAACGCCATGCGGACGCCGATCTCGCGCGAGCGCTGCGCCACGACGTACGACAACACGCCGTACAGCCCGACCGCCCCGAGCACGAGGGCGAGCGACGCGAGGACGCCGAGGGTCAGTGTCGTGAACGAGAGCTGCAGCATCGAGCGGCGTGCCAGGAACGCGAGGGTGTACTCGCGGTAGACGGGCGCCTCGGGAGCAATCTCGTGGACGATGCGACGGACGTCCTCGCGGAGCGTCTCGGCGCGCGTCGACTTGACCACGTACGCCGGTGATCCCATCCGCCATGCATCGGGGGTCGGGCCGGTCAGCGGCAGGTAGAGCACCGCCTCGCCGTCGATGCGCCAGTCGTCCTGCTTCACGTCGTTCACCACCCCAACGACGGTGTACGTCACCGTGTCCACGCGCCCCAGTTGCGGTCGAACGCTCCGGCCCAGCGGGTCCTGCCCGGGCCACAGCCGGGTGGCGGCCGACTGCGAGATGATCACGCTGTTGTTCGGGGTGACGGCCTCGCTGCCGGTGAAGTCGCGGCCGGACAGGAGGCGGATTCCCATGGTGCGGAAGTAATCGCCGCCGGTGAAGTTCAGGCTGAGCCGGACGCCTTCCCCCGTGTCCCCGGCCCCGTCGGGGCGTACCCGCGTGACGGACGTGCCCTCGTCCAGCGGGAGGTTGTTCACCACGCCGACATCGGTCACGCCGGGGAGGGCTCGCAGGCGTTCCATGACCGTGAGGTGCAGCTGGCCTAACGAGGGCCCGTCCCGCCACTGGGGCTGTTCCGGCGCGAACTGGAAGGTGTAGCGGTCGGCGATTTCGTAGCCCGGGTCCACCTGTCGCAGCCGCCGGAAACTCTGCAGCAGCAGCGCCGACCCGATGAGGAGCACGAGGGCCAGCGCCGTCTGCGCGACGACGAGCACGTCGCGTCCCCACCGGCGGCCGCCGACCTGGCCACGTCCTCCTTCGCGAAGGCCGCTCAGGTCGGGGGTGGACGCGCGCAACGCTGGCACCAGTCCACACACGAGCGCCACGAAGACGACCAGGATGAACGCGGCACCGAGGGTGGCGCCATCGACGCCGGCAACCTCCGCCAGCCGCGGGATCTCCGACGGGGCCGCACGCACGAACATGGGGAGCGTGATCCAGGTCAGCATGATCGCGAGGATCCCCGCGATCAGCGCGACGACGACGGCCTCCGCCATCTGGAAGCGGACGAGCTGCGCGCGCGACGCACCAATCGCGCGACGCACGGCCAGGTCGCGACGCCGTGTCTCGGCCCGCACCATGAACAGGTTGGCCACGTTCGCGCACGCCACGAGCAGGACGATCCCCACGCCTCCCAGCAGGAGGAAGAGGGAGGTGCGAAGCACGGGACCGACGACCGCATCGTGCAGCCCCTCGGTCACCGGTTGGTACCGATCGATGATGCGCTGGAAGTTGGGCGGGCCACCAAAGCGGCCCGGCAGTTGGGTGGCCAGCTGCTTGAGCTCTGCGTCGAGTTCCTCGGTGGTCACACCCTCCTTCATGCGTCCGATGAGCGGTCCGCCCAGCTCACCGTCCCGGAGGTCGGCCTCGCGGATCTCGATGACCGGCCAGAGCATCGTGTCGTCCTCGGGGAACGAGAACCCCCGGGGCATGACGCCGATCACCTGCTTCATGCTGTCGGAGACGAAGAACCACTTCCCGATCACCGACGAGTCGCGCCCGAACCAGGTGGACCAGAGCTGGTCGCTGAGCATCACGACATCGTCGTGGTCCTCGGCGCGCGGCAGCCGACCGAGCTGCGGGGTGGCGCCAAGGGTGGAG
Source organism: Gemmatimonadota bacterium (assembly GCA_016794835.1). Lineage (GTDB taxonomy): Bacteria > Gemmatimonadota > Gemmatimonadetes > Gemmatimonadales > Gemmatimonadaceae > RBC101. The sequence continues at coordinate 2,213 of JAEUJL010000015.1, forward strand.
TACATGTCGGCCGTGGTCCATCCCATCTCGACGCGCTCCGCGCGATCGCCGACGCGGAGCGTGGATGTCCCGCTGCTGAAGGTGAAGAGGCCGTCGAGGAGCTGCGACTTCTCCTTCAGGTGGACGTAGTACTGCGGGCCCAGGTCAAACCGATCCGGAAGGTCGGTGCCTGGGGCGGTGCCGCTGAGGACGACGAGGCGCTCGGGGTTGGGGTAGGGCAGCGCGCGGAGCACGACCGTGTTGACGACGTCGAACATCCCGGCGACGGCGCCGATCGCGAGGGCCAGGGTGCCAACGGCGGTGAGCAGGAACCCGCGCGAACGTCCCAGTGCGCGCAGCGCGTGCCGGAGGTCGCGCACCATGTCATCGACGCGCGCGAAACGCCGTCCATGGTAGAAGCGGTCCTCCGCGGAGCCCACGTTCCCGAATCGTCGTCGCGCAGCGAACGCCGCCTCCGTCTCGCTCATGCCGAGTCCGCGGAGTCGCTCGGCCTCGAGTGCGAGGTGTGCGCGAATCTCCTCCCCGAAGTCTTCCTGCGAGCGGCGTCCGGGCATCAGGCACCTTCCGTCATGGGGCCGGGCTCGAGGACCCGGGCAATGGATTGCACCAGCCGCTCCCAGCGTCGCCCCTCCACCACGAACTGCTTGCGACCCGCGGCGGTGAGTGTGTAGAAGCGGGCACGTCGGTTGTTCTCCGAGGTGCCCCACGCGCCCTTGATCCAGCCGCGCTGTTCGAGGCGCTGCAGGGCGGGGTACAACGAGCCGTGGTCGACGAGGAGGGTGTCGCCGGACCGGGTCTCGATGGCGAGGGCGATCCCGTGCCCGTGGTGCGGCCCGAGGGCGAGCACGCGGAGGACCAGGAGGTCGAGGGTGCCCTGGAGGAGGGCTTCCCGTTCGGGGGGGGTGTTTCTAGTTGACATTCTACCTGAGTATCTGGCGTCTCCGGTAGAATGTCAACTGGAAGATCCACGTCACGTGTAGTCTGCCGCGCGTCGTGGCGCGGCGACGACGTGCGTCAGGGCACCGCGGGCCGGAGGTACTTGTCGTACCAGGCGAGGTACCGCTGCAGCCGGTCCTTCTGGAAGCTCGGGAGCACGATGCCGTGGTTCTGGCCCGGGTAGACCACCAGCTGCGTGTCCATGCCTAACGACTTCAGGGCCTGGTACATCTGCTCGCCGCCGGTCACCGGCACGTTGTCGTCG
>JAEUJL010000231.1 GCA_016794835.1 Gemmatimonadota bacterium
TCACCCACGACAAGGCCAACGTCTCGGTGGATGTCATCGTCTTCGACAAGCCCGCGCGGTATCGCTTGATGCTGGAGCAGAAGGACGGCGCCTGGATCCTCAAGCGGGTCTAGGCGATGGCGGACGCCGAGAAGGACACGACCCCCGTCCGGGACCACAAGGACTTCTGGGACATCCTGCAGATCGTGCTCTCCCCCGTTGGCGGGCTCCTGACCGCGATCGCGGTGGCCAGCCTCGGGTTCATCGGGTCGCGCACCATCGAGCGCCAGCAGGCCAACGAGGCAAAGCTCCGCCTCTACTCGGAGTTGATGACCCGGCGGGAAGAGTCAGAGGCGACGCTCCGCAAGGAGATGTTCCAGTCGATCATCGGGTCGTTCTTCGACGCCGGCTCCTCGTCGCTGGACACGCGGCTGCTCAAGATGGAGCTCCTCGCGCAGAACTTCCACGAAGCGCTCAACCTCGTGCCGCTCTTCCAGCACATCCAGCGCGAGATCGACCGGTCGCAACTTCCCATGCGGGAGCAGCGCGAGTACGTGGCACGGCTCGGGGACCTCGCACGGGAAGTGACCCGCAAGCAGATGATCGTCCTGGAAGCCGGGGGCAGGCGCTTCGACTGGACCGTGATCTTTTCCGACAGCCTCCTCACCGGCGCCGGGTCGCAGCAGCTTGAGGAGGTCGAGCTCGCACTGGACGGGATCACCCGGCGGTTCCGGGTGACCATCTCGACGGCCGACGTGAACCGGCGCCAGCTCGGCATTGGGCTCGAGGTCGCCACACCACCCCAGCCGGGCGTCGAGGAACTTGCGGCGACGCGCCACGCGGTCGACTTCCCGCTCGGCTTCTTCAGCACCCCAATGATTGACAACACCCGGCTCCCCAGTGACCAGCGGGTGGCCATCGTGCTGACGGACATGAACGACTTTGGCGCCACCCTCAGCCTGGTGTACTTCCCGGGGTCGCGGGCGTCCTTGCGCGAGAAGCCGTACTACGAGGAGATCCTCCGCAAGCTCGCCGACACCTCCGCCGTCCCCTGAGGCCCGTGCGGGATCGCGCGTGCCGGGCCGCCGGCCCCGCACGCGCGGGTTAGTCCCTGGCCGCCGCGGGCCTCGGCGTGGCGAGGAACAGCACGTGCTTCGGGCCGGAGGTCGCGTGGGCCCGCTCGCGAAAGGTCTCGACCACGAGGCCCGCGCGCTGCAGCGCGCCAACGAACGCCCGGTCCTCGCCCACGGACCAGTACGCAATGCGCCCCCCCGGGCGCAGCGCCGCGATCGTCGTCGCGATCCCGGTCGCGGAGTACAACGACGCATTCTCCTTCATGAGCATGCCGTCCGGCCCGTTGTCCGTGTCCAGCATGATCGCATCGAACCCCGCAGGCTCCTCGCGCAACACCTGCACCACGTCGGCCTGGCGCACGCGCGTCCTGGGATCCGCCATCGCCGCATGGGCGAGGCCATGGGACACGTCAGCGTTCCATGCGATCACCTCGGGAACCAGTTCGGCCACGACGACTTCCGCGTCCGACCCCAGGTGGCCCAGCGCGGCCTTCAGCGTGAAGCCGAGCCCGAGGCCGCCCACGAGCACCCGCGCCCCACGGGTCTGGGCCAGCGGCGCGCAGGCCAACTCGGCGAGGCGATCCTCCGAGTAGTGCCGACGCGTCGACATCAA
>JAEUJL010000242.1 GCA_016794835.1 Gemmatimonadota bacterium
GAGCGTCCACGACGCGGGCGTCGGCCGGCGGGAAATCGGCATCTACGAGGAGCTGGCTCGCACGAGCGACTACACCCTGCGGCACTACGTGATGATCCAGCCCGACGACTCCTCACTCGCGACCTTCTTCCGCCGCGGACCCCAGCGCGGGTTGCACGGCGGCAAGCTGTGGATCTCCTCCATCAAGGCGTACGCCGACGGCGCCCTCGGCTCCCGGGGCGCGGCCCTGCTGGAACCGTATGCCGACGACCCGAAGACCACCGGGCTCGTGCGCGTGGCCCCCGAACGACTCACCGATGTCGCCACCCGTGCCCTGCGCAACGGCTTCCAGCTCAACACGCACGCCATCGGCGACCGCGCCAACCGCATGGTCCTCGACGCCTACGAGAAGGCGTTGGCCGCCGTGCCCAGTGGTGACCATCGTTTCCGCATCGAACACGCGCAGATCATCCACTCCGAGGACATTCCGCGATTTGCCCAGCTCGGTGTTGTCCCCGCGATGCAGTCGAGCCACCAGACGAGTGACATGTATTGGGCCGGCAACCGACTCGGCCAGGGCCGGCTCCTCGGGTCCTACGCCTGGCGCTCGCTGCTGAATACCGGGGTGGTGATCGCCAACGGCTCCGACTTCCCCGTGGAACTGGTGAATCCCCTCATCTCCTTCCACGCCGCCTTCTCGCGCCAGGACGCGAAGAACTGGCCGGTGGGTGGCTGGATCCCGCAGGAGGCCATGACCCGCGAGGAGGCACTCAAGTCCATGACCATCTGGGCCGCGTGGGCCGGCTTCATGGAGAAGGAGGTCGGCTCGCTGGAAGCCGGCAAGCTGGCCGACTTCGTCGTCCTCGACCAGGACATCATGCAGGTGCCTGCGGAGCTGGTGCTCAAGACGCGCGTGCTCTCCACCTGGGTGGGCGGCAAAGTCGCCTACGAACGCAAAGCATCCATGTAAGGCCCCGTCCACATGTCCCCGACCCTCACGATCCGCTTCGCGATGCTGCTCGGCGTCCTGCTGTTTGGGGGCGTCGTCTACGTCTCGCGGCTCTCGCCCGACGCCCCCACGCTCACCGCCGAGATGCTGCGCCAGCTCCGGTGGATCGGCCAGGGGCTCTGGGTGATGGCCATTGGTGGCTCCGCCTTCGCGCTCCAGCAGTTCCACCGCTCGGAGGCACCGACCCACCGGCAGACCTGGTCGATCATCGGGTGGGCCCTCGGTGAGACGGTGGCCCTGTTCGGTGCCGTGGTCTGGTTCCTGGGTGGGTCCCCGGTCTGGTACATCCCGGGGTTGCTGTTCCTCCTGATCACCTTCATGGCCTTCCCGGCGCGACGCGACGTCCGGTAGGGCGGGGGCGGATTACCTCACCTCCCGGCACCTCGTCCTTGCAGGGAGGTCGCACCCCTGCCGTCCCAGCTTTCCGTGCCCCGGCCCCCGGGCCGGGCGGGCGACCCCTCGGTCTCCCAGAGACACCTCCTCCGACCGCAATGCTCTCCGATTCGTCGCTCAGCTTCCTGAAGAAATTGCTGGACACGCCTGGACCCTCCGGCTTCGAGGGGGCCGCGGCGCGCGTCTGGCGCGAGGGAATCGCGGATGTGGCCGAGGTGAGTGCCGACGTCATGGGAAACAGCATGGCCGTGGTGGCGGGTGGCGGTGGCCCGACCATCATGCTGGCCGGCCACATCGACGAGATCGGCCTCATCATCACGTGGGTCGATGATGGGGGCCTGGTGTACGTCGCGCCCATCGGGGGCTGGGACCCGCAGGTCCTCGTAGGACAGCGGATCCGATTCCTTTCGGCGCGCGGCCCGGTGCTCGGCGTGGTGGGCAAGAAGCCCATCCACGTCATGAAGCCTGACGAGCGTGAGAAGGCGTCCAAGGTGACCGACCTCTGGGTCGATATCGGGGCGTCGTCCAAGGCGCAGGCCCTCGAGCTCGTGCATGTGGGAGACCCGGGTGTCATCGACGGGCAAGCCATCGAGCTGCCCAACGGTCGCCTGGTCTCGCGCGCGATCGACAACCGGATCGGGGCGTTTGTGGTCGCCGAGGCGCTGCGACGTTATGCCGCGGAACCGGGTGAGGCGCGTGTCGTGGCTGTTGCGACGGCGCAGGAGGAGATCGCGTACCATGGGGGTGGCGCCCTGGTCGCCGCCAACCGCCTCTCGCCGGTGATGGCGATCGCGGTCGACGTGACCTTTGCCACGGACCACCCGGGAGTCGAGAAGAAGGAGCACGGCGACCACACCCTCGGAGGTGGTCCGGTGCTCGCGAGAGGTTCGGTCATCTCCCCCGTGGTCTTCGCGTTACTGCGCGAACGTGCCGCGGCCCTCGAGATTCCCGTCTCGGTGCACGCCGTCGGACGCGACACGGCGACCGATGCCGACTTCATCCACATCGCCCGCGAGGGAGTCGCCACCGGCCTGGTGTCCATCCCCAACCGGTACATGCACTCGCCCAACGAAATGGTGAGTCTGGACGACGTCGAGCGCGCGGCTACCTTGATTGCGGACACCTGCCGCCGCGTGACGCGCGCGACAGACTTCTCCGCCCGGTAGTCCCCCTCACCGCGACCCCTCCCATGAAGCTCCATCCATGGCGCGCTGCGGCGCGCCTCGTTGCGTTGTCCCTCGCCG
>JAEUJL010000263.1 GCA_016794835.1 Gemmatimonadota bacterium
GCTGACCCGCGGCGATGCCTTGTCGAGCGCGGTGAAGTAGTCGGTGACCTGCTTCCAGGTCGGGAGCCGCCGGTCTGCGCCTGGCTCAAAACCGAGGATCGAGGCCGGCGTGGGAATGGCCTGGGCGGCGCTCAGGGTCGGAACGAGCGCTCCCCCGAGGACGAGGGCGCGAAGCAGCTGACGCATGGACCATGGGTTCGGGTGTCGCGAAGGTGGCCGTTCGCGCACTCGTGGTCAATGGAGGACGGCGCGACCTGCCCGCGACCGCGACCTCCCGACGCGTTCCGATGGTTCAGGCGATCGTGAGGGCGTGGCGGACCGCCGCAATCGTGCGTTCCACGTCGCGGGTGGTTGTCCGCCAATTCACCACACAGATCCGCATCACACGCTGCCCCTTCCACGTCGACGGACCAAAAAACGCCTCGCCACTGGCATTGATGGCGGTAATGACGCGCTCGGTGCGCGCATCGTGGTTGGCGTCTGTCGCTCCATCGCGCAGGTCGAGAAACCGCACCAGCGCCTGGTTGAGGCGCGGCGGGGAGACGAGCTCCACACCGGGAAGTGCAGCCATCCCGGACGCGAGGGCCTCGCATTGCGCCCCGTTGCGTTCGATGAGCGCCGCCACGCCCTCTCGCCCCAGCTCGCGGAGCGCGGCGTACACACCAAACCCCCGGGCCCGGCGCGACCACTCGGGAGTCCAGTCGATCTCGTCGCGCGCCTTGTCCTCGGCCACGAAATACGAATCGACGATCGTCATCGCGCGTCGGTGCGCGTCCGGATGGCGCACGGCGACGAAGCCGGAATCCTGCGGCACGTTGAGCCACTTGTGACAGTCGGTCGCCCAGCTGTCGGCCAGTTCCATTCCCTCCACCAGGGCATCGTACCGACGCGAGGCGCGACCAAAGAGGCCGAACGCCCCATCCACGTGGACCCAGGCGCCCCGGGCGTGTGCGAGGGGCACCAGGGCGCGAAAGTCATCGAAGGCCCCGGTGTTGAGGTCGCCTGCGTTGAGGCAGACGATCGTTGGCCCATCGACGGTGAGGGCCGCCGACAAGGTGCCAGGTGCAATCCCGCCATCGGCCTCCACGGGGAGCACGTGCAGCTGGTCCTTCCCGATGCCGAGGTATCGCAAGGCCCGGTCGAGGGAGACGTGGCGGATCGCACTGACGAGGAGGCGGATCGGTGGACTGCCCGACATGCCCTGGCGGCCCACGTCCCACCCCACCTGCCGCAGCACCTGCTCCCGCGCCGCGCTCAACGCGGTGAAGTGCGCCATCTGGCACCCGGTGGTGAAGGCAAACGACGACGTGCGGGGGAGCCGGAACAGGTCCAGGAGCCATTGCCCCGCAACTTCCTCGACCACCGAGGCCACCGGCGACGTCGCGTAGATGGTCGCGTTCTGATCCCATGCGCTCACCAGCCACTCGGCCGCCACCGACGAGGGCAGCGCCCCACCGATGACCCAGGCGAAGAACCGGCCCGACCCACTCGCGAGCTGGCCACCTTCGGCGGCCCCCGCGAGGTCATCCACCACCGCGGCGGCCGGGACTCCACGCTCAGGCAGCGGTGCCTCAAAGCGGCGCCGGAGTTCATCACGGGAGACGGTCGCCGCGACGGAGCGGGTATCGAGCGATGCGAGCCACGCATGGGCGTGACGCGCGGCCGCCTCGAGCGGGTCGCGGGGATCGGAGTGGGTCATACGCCAAGTCTAGCCGCAGCCTGGCGGCGTGGCAGCCCGATACCTGCGACCTTGCCCATTCGCGTGCGCCCCTCCGAGGGCCCCGGTGGGGTGGCCCGCGGCTTCGCCGTGTACCCGGCCCCATCTCCACCCGAAAGCGAAGAGCGGTCGGTCTCCCCCATGGGCGACCGACCGCTCTCGACGAATTCTCACACTGGAACTGGGGCGGCTGGATTCGAACCAGCGACTTCCTGATTAACAGTCAGGCGCTCTGCCAGCTGAGCTACA
>JAEUJL010000306.1 GCA_016794835.1 Gemmatimonadota bacterium
TTCCTCATCATGATCCAGCTCACACGCGCGGTCGGCGGGCAAGGCGGGCTCAGCCCCGAGATGGCCGCGTGGGTCCCGAACATCGTCTTCGGGGTGCTCGGCCTCATCATGTTCATCCGCGTGCGCACATGAGCGCCCCCATGTACGGCACCCACCGGCACACCGAGGAGCTGCCCGCGGTGGCGCGTGGTGGTTTCTTGCTGATGCGGAAGATGGCGATCATCGGCTCCGGGATCTTCGGCGGGATCGGGGCGCGCGTGTATTTCCTCGGCGAGACCCTGCGTGCCCTCGTGCTCGACTGGCGGACCTACCTGCCACTCACCGCGCGCCAGATGTACGCCATCGGCGTGGGATCGCTCCCCCTCACGGCAATCGTCGCCGCGTTCATCGGCTCGGTGATCGCGCTGCAGACCCGCTACCAGCTGTTCCCCGGCGTGGTGCTCTCCGTCGTTGGCCTGATCTCGCGCCAGATGATCGTGCTCGAGCTGGGCCCGCTGCTGACGGGGCTGGTCCTCACGGGCCGCGTGGGTGCCCGGATGACCGCGGAAATCGGGACGATGCGGGTGACCGAGCAGATCGACGCCCTGGAGACCCTGGCCTACAACCCGATCGCCTACCTGGTGGTCCCGCGGGTCCTGGCCGGCATCTTCATGCTGCCCCTGCTCGTCATCTTTGCGAATGCGGTCGGCATTGGCACGGCGTTCCTCACCTCGGTCTACGCCACGGACGTGACGCTGGCCCAGTTCTCCGAGGGACTCCGGCTCGCCTACGCCCCGTTCCAGCTCGTGTACTCGCTGCTCAAGGCCACCATGTTCGGTGGCGCGATTGCCCTGCTCTGTTCGTACGAAGGCTACGTTACCGACGTCGGCGCCGAAGGGGTCGGGCGGTCGACCGCCAAGGCGGTGGTCGTCACGTCCGTGGCCATCCTCGTGCTCGACGCCATCACGGCTACCCTCCTCGCTCCGCAACTCCAGGGATGAAACGACGCGACGAAGTCCTCGTGGGCATGTTCACCACGGCCGCATTGGTCGTGGCCGTCCTGGGCGCCCTGTGGCTGGCCCGTGGCGGGCTGGCGCAGGGGTACCCGCTGTATACGCGATTCGCCTGGGGCCAGGGGTTGAAGCAGGGACAGCCGGTCTGGCTCAGTGGCGCGACCGTCGGGTTCGTCGACGAGATCGACTTCGAGCCCAACGGCACCCTCCTCGTCACCTATCGCCTGGAGGAGCAGTACCGCGTGCCCAAGGGGACGACGGCCACCATCCTGCCCAACGGATTTTTTGGTGACGTTGCCATCGGCCTCGTGCCCGACCGGCCCAACACCGAGTACTTCGCCCCGGGCGATACGATCCCCGTGGGGACCCCGCAGGCCGGCATCGCCAAGCTCACCGCCAGTGCGGACACGATCACCCAGGGGATCAACAAGCTGCTGCGTGGCGCCAGCGAGCAGTTTGTCGACTCCGGCGGGATGCGCGAGATGCGGCGCACCATCATCGCCCTCAACGGGCTCGTCGCGCAGATGAGCCAGATCGCCGCGCTGCAGTCGCGCGAGCTGCAGGCGACGATGGTCGCCGTGCGGCAGAAGACCGCCGCTATCGACTCGCAACAGGTGGACTCCACCGTGCGTGCCCTGCGCGCCACCGCGACGAACCTGTCGAACGCGACCACCGAGCTCAAGACCACGACCGATCGCGTGAACTCCCTGCTGGCGAAGGTGCAGAGCGGGGATGGCACCGCCGCCAAGCTCCTGAACGATCCCGGTCTCTACGAGGACCTGCGCCGCGTCCTGATCCGCGTGGATTCGCTCACGGCCGAGTTCAAGACGAACCCGAAGCGGTTCATCAACCTGTCGATCTTCTAGGGGCAGACGGCAGACGGCAGACGGCAGCACAAGGGCCGCGGCGATCGGGCGATCGACGCAAGATGTTCCCCGGACAAGGGAGCGACAGCGACCGCAGATCCGGGGCCCAGTGTCGTCAGTCGCGCTCGAACTCGAGCACGATCAGGCGCGGCGGCTCCCCATCGTCAGTCGCGTGCCACCGCTCGTCCAGCCGGCGCAGCGAGAGCCCGGCCGTTTCGGCTGCGCGCAGGTAGTCCGACACATGATGCACAAAGGCCGGTATCCGGGTCACCAATCCGTCCGGCCGGTCGAACCGGGCCTGGGTGCCGCGGT
>JAEUJL010000311.1 GCA_016794835.1 Gemmatimonadota bacterium
GGGTCGGTCGACTTCGTGGACGCTCCGGTGTCGGGTGGACCCGAGGGGGCGCGGTTGGGGACCCTGGCCATCATGATGGGGGGCACCGAGGATGCCGTGGCTCGTGCCACGGCCGTTGCCCGTGCCTACGGAGGGACCCTCCTGCGCATGGGCCCGGTCGGCGCTGGCACCCACGCGAAGTTGGTGAACCAATTGCTCACCTTCGTGCACGGCGCGGCCGCCGCCGAGGCCCTCGCCCTCGCCGAACGCCTCGGCCTGGACCTCGGCGCGTTGGGAACCCTGCTCGCGCAGAGCTTTGGTCACTCGCGCATGCTCGATCGCACGCTGCAGCGGGTGCGCGCGGGTGAGTGGCAGGCGGGGGCGGCGCTCTCCCTGTACGACAAGGACCTGGGGATCGTCGCGGGAGTGGCGCACGAGGCCGGGATGTCGGTTCCCGTGGCGAGCGCCCTGCATGAGTGGCTGCGGGAGGCCTTGGCGCGGGGCCTTGGCGAGCGCGACATTGCGGCGCTACGCCTCATGTACCCCAGGAGCTGAACCGCCGACGGGCTGGCCCGTCGCGCGACGGACGAGATGCCCATTCCCTTTCGCAGCACGCGCTCCCCGCTCCCGACCACCACGCTGTCCGGTGCGATCCGCCAGGGACTCGCCCCAGACGGTGGGTTGTACATCCCGGCCGCGTGGCCGAGCGGTGCGCCGTTGGCACCCGCGGAGGCCTCGTTCGCCGAGGTCGCGCGCGCGCTGATCGCGCCGTTCGCGGAAGGCGACCCGATCGAGGACGTGCTCGGCGACCTGTGCCAGGCATCGCTCGACTTTCCCATCCCGGTGGTGCCCCTCACCGGGGACGGGACGCTGATGGTGCTCGAGCTGTTCCACGGCCCCACCGCGGCCTTCAAGGATGCGGGGGCGCGGTTCCTCGCCGCGTGCCTAACGAGCACGGCGCGTGCCCGGCCACTCGAGATCCTGGTGGCGACGTCGGGGGACACGGGAGGGGCCGTGGCTGCCGCCTTCCACCGCCGCCCCGGGGTCCGGGTGACCCTGCTCTATCCGCAGGGGCTCGTGTCACCCACGCAGGAGCGGCAGCTCACCTGCTGGGATGACAACGTCGTCTCGTTGGCGGTGGCCGGCACGTTCGACGATTGCCAGCGCATGGTGAAGGAGGCCTTCCTGGATCCCGGGCTGGCGGCCCGCCATGACTTCACGTCGGCGAACAGCATCAATGTGGGCCGCCTCCTGCCGCAGGCCGCGTGGTACGCCTCCGCAGCGCGTCGCAATGCGGCCGTGCACGGCGGGCGGCTCTCGTTCATCGTGCCCAGTGGCAACCTGGGGAATGCCTACGGCGCCCTCGTGGCGCGGGCGATGGGGTATCCCATCGGGGAGATCATCCTCGCCCACAACACCAACCGCACGGTGCCGGACTACCTGGCGACAGGGACGTGGGCCCCGCGGCCCAGCGTGCCCACCCTTGCTTCCGCGATGGACGTCGGGAACCCGAGCAACTTCGAGCGGTTCCTCGCGATGCACCCCGAGGTGGCGGGGATGCGGCACGCCGTGCGCGCGGCCAGCGTCGATGACGACGCCATCCGCCGCCGCATCACCGAGGACCATCGCACCTATGGACGCACCTGGTGCCCGCACACCGCCGTGGCCGCGGACGTGTATGCCCGTCTCACGGAAGCCGAGCGCCGGGAGGGGCGGTGGTGCCTCGTGGCCACGGCGCATCCGGCCAAGTTTCCCGAGGTGGTCGAGCCGTTGATCGGCGGGACGGTGGCCGTCCCGCCGTCGCTCGCCGCGCTGGCCGGGCGACCCACGCGGGTGACGACCATCGCCCCCACGCTGGCGGCACTGGCCGCCGTCCTGGATCGTTAGGCGCCGCGGCCCCGGCGCGCGAGGAATGCCCGGAAGGTCTCCCGGGCGGCGTCGCCGGTGAGCAGTCGCTCGAACTCCACGAGTTCGGCATCCATCTGGCCGGGGAGCACGTCCGCGAGCGGGCGACGGAGCAACGCTTTCGTCGTGAAGAGGGCGTCACGGGGTTGGGCCGCGAGGCGCGTGGCGAGGGCGCGGCCCCGCGCCATCAACTGCGCCGTGGGGACCACTTCGGTCACCATCCCCGCGTCGCGCCCCTGGTGCGCGTCGAACGGTTCGCCGAGGAGCATGAGCGCGGCCGCACGGCGATGGCCGGCGAGCTGGGGAAGGACGAGTGACGACCCCGCCTCCGGGCAAAGGCCAAGGGTCACGAACGGGAACTGGAACTGTGCCTCGTCCGAGGCGACGACGATGTCGCAATGCAGCAGCAGCGTCGCACCAACGCCAATCGCGACCCCGCCAACCGCGGCGACAATCGGCGTGCGCGTGGCGGCGATCGTCCGGACGAACCGCTGGCCTTCGCCGCGTTCGCGCAGGGCCGGGTCGAGGAACTCGGCCACGTCGTTGCCGGAGGAGAAGAGGTCAGCCTGGCCATGAAGGAACACGACGTGCACGTTGGCGTCCGCGTCCGCGGAGGCGAGGGCATCGCTCATGGCCGCGTACATGTCCGCGGTGATCGCGTTCTTCTTCCCTGGTCGCGCCAGCTCGATCTCGAGGATGCGGTCGCTGCGCTGGACGAGGATGTGGGTCACGAGGGGTGGGGAGGGGTTGCGTGAGCAGGAGGGCCAGTCGCGCGACGCGTGCTAGCGGCCTGGTCGAAGATACCGCGCGAGGAACTCCGTGGTGGCCCCCCACACGCGCAATGCATTGGCGTGGCGCATCCAGTGGTGCGTGTCGTCGGGGATCACCAGCTCCTCGTAGGGTACGCCCCTGGCCTCGAGGCGCCGCACCAGGTCGATCGTATGGTAGAACCGCGTGTTGCGGTCGTCGTCGCCATGGATGAACAACACCGGCGATCGCCAGCCGTCGACATGCGCGACCGGCGACGCCTGGAAGGCGACGTCCGCGGCCGCGGCACGATCTCCCTTTTCGTAGTCCCACGCGAGCCCACCGATCCGCGAGGCATTGTCCGCCGTCCAGTCCGAGGGACCGTGGATATTCACCCCGACCGCAAACAGGTCGGAGTTCCTGGCCAGGGCCATCGCCGTGAGAAAGCCGCCGTATGAGCCGCCGTAGATCCCGATGCGCGAACCATCCACCTGCGACAGGGTGCGCAGGTACTCACCGGCGGCCTTGATGTCCTGGTACTCCGATGCGCCGCGCGACCAGCCGTCAACAATGCGGTGGAAATCGAAGCCATAGCCAATGCCCAGGCGGAAGTTCACGCTGAGCACCACGTAGCCCTGCGACGCGAGGTACTGGTTCAACGCGTACGCACCCGCGTAGTAGTCCATGTAGTGAAAGCCCAGCAGCATCTGGCGTTCGGGGCCGCCGTGCGCAAAGACCACGGCAGGTTTCTTCGCGGGGCCACCAGGTCGCTCGAAGAGTTGGGCCCGGATCTCCAGGCCATCCGGGGCGCGAAAAGTCACCGTGCGCGGAGTCACGAGCGCGTTGACGGGAAAGCCACTCGGCAACTGCGCGTCGGCCATCCCGCGGCCCGTGCCGCCTTGCGCTGGTCCCACCATCGGCATCGCGGGGCGTTGGGTCGTCGCGCCGAGCCACGCGATCGTGGCACCGTCCGCCGCGACCACCGGCGAGAACTCGAGCCCCGTCCCCGGGGTGATGACGCGTGCGTCGGCGCGGTCGACCGAGACGCGCACCAGGTGGCGACGATCGATGTCGTTAGGCGCGTCCCCGGCATTGCCCGACGCCACGAGGAAGCGCCCATCGGGGCTGATCCCGAAGGTCTCCACCATCCAGGGCCCTGGTGTCAGCAGGAGCGGCGTGCCGCCGGTGTCGCTCACGGAGTAGAGATGCGGCCACCCATCCTCATACGAGCGGAAGACCACGCGGCCGCCGGCCGCATAGGTCAACGCCGGGCCGCCGGTGATCCGCGGGTATCCGCCGGGCAGCGTGGCGGGGCTCTTCCACACGGTTCGACTCATGCCCGTCGCCACGTCAACCACCATGATCCGCCACGGTTGTGAGGGCGGGTTCAACACGGGATCTGGCGGTCCGCCCAGTCCCGGGCGACGCACGAAGGCCACACGATCGCCGGTGCGCGACCACTGCGGCATGAGGTCACGTCCGGTCGACGGGGCCAGCCATTGGATGGGCGTCGAGTCGTTGGCGTAGATCCCGACGAAGGCGTGATCGCCACGGTCCGCGACGAACGCCAGGCGGGTGCCGTCCGGTGACCACGCGAGTTCGCGTACGACCCCACGCGTCGCAAACATCCGGCGAGGGGGCGACGAGCCGTCGAGCGGCGCAGACCAGGGCTGCCCGTCGCGCACCCAGGCGACGACGTTGCTGTTTGGGTTGATGACCGGCGTATCGCCGTCCCCGACCTGGTGCGGTGCGCCACCGTCCACCGGCACGATCCAGATCGCAACCACGGGAGGGACCGGCGACGACGTCGCGTTCACCGGGACGCCGCAATCCCAGTTGCAGCCGTGGTCCCCCCCGCGAACGAAGACGACGTACCTCCCGTCGGCGGAGATGCGTACGCTCGACAACTCCTGGCCGTCGTCCCGGTCGAAGCGCGTCAGTGCTCGCCCGGTCCACGAGGGACCGTCGGCGACCCAGATGTTCCGGTGGCCCTGCGCGTTGAAGGCCCAGGCGACACGCGGGGCTCGCGTCGCCGCCACCAGATCGCTCGCAAACGGGTAGGAGCGGACCTGTTCCAGGGTGAACGAGGGCTGCGACCGCAGGGGCCCCGCTACCAGGCTCCAGATGGCGACGAGGGCAGGACCAAGGGGACGCGCCATGAGGACCGGGCAGGTGGAGGACGGAGAACTACGGCCGGGCGGGGCCCGCCTACCAATCCGCTTGGTACCAGCGCGACCGGGCGACGTAACTCTGTTACCCTGTCTCCCCTCGCCGAGGCAGCTGGACCCGTCACCGCCAAGCCTATCCCATGCGATTCCCTCGATTGGCGACCTGTGCCACCCTGGCCATCCTCGCCGGGCCGTCGGTCGGCGCCCAGGTGGTCCAGGAACGGATTGACCTCGGGGTGCTCGAACGCATCCGCGACGAGGCCTTCAACCGGTCGCAGGTGATGGAAACGGCCGGCTACCTGTCGGACGTGATTGGCCCGCGGCCCCAGGGGTCGCGCGCCGTGAAGCAGGCCAACCACTGGACCGCGGACCAGCTCCGGCGCTGGGGGTTGAGCAGCGTCACCGTCGAGCCGTGGGGGACGTGGGGCCGCGGGTGGGAGCGGGTGCGATATGTCGGCAACATCCTGACCCCGTACCCGCAGCCCCTGGTGGCGCAGCCGATGGCGTGGAGCGGGAGCACCGCCGGGCTTGTGCGCGCACAGGTCGTGGCGGTGGAGGCGTCGGACTCGGCCACGCTGCTCCGAACCCACGCGGGACAGCTGCGCGGGAAGGTGGTGTTGTGGGGCGAACCGCCAAAGACCCAGAGCACCTACTACTACGAGCCGTGGGACTACCTGCAGATGGAGTATCCGACGCGCACGCGTCGCTACACGCAGGCGGAACTCGAGGATCCCAAGCTCCGGCCGGACTTCCAGTGGTCTCCCCTGCAGGTGCGACTCGAGCGTCGCAAGGCGGGCGATCGCTTCGAGGACGCCTTCCGCGTCCTGCAGGCCGAGGGTGTGGCCGCCGTGATTGCGCCGTCACCGATCGCCTACGGGATCATCCGCGTGTCCAACATCCCGGGATGGCACAACATCCGCCTGCAGCGCACCGAGCCCGTCGCCGCCCTCGTCGCGTCGTACGAGCAGTACGGCCAGATGTGGCGCAACGTCAAGCGCGGCATCCCGGTGGAGCTCGAGCTGGAGTCGCGGAATCGCTGGGTGACCGACGACTCCCTGGGCTACAACACCCTTGCCGACTTGCCCGGCACCGACAAGGCGGACGAATACGTGATGTTCGGCGGCCACCTCGACAGCTGGCACGCGGGCACGGGTGCCACCGACAATGGCTCGGGGATCGCGGTCGTCATGGAGGCCATGCGGATCCTCAAGGCGCTCGACCTCAAGCCACGACGCACGATTCGCGTCGGGATCTGGACCTCGGAGGAGGGGCGCCACCTCGGCGTGAGTGGCTGGATCGCCAACCACAAGGAGTTGTGGCCGAAGATCTCGGTGTACCTCAACCTCGACAACGGCGCCGGGAAGCTGCGTGGGCTCTGGGATCAGTCACACCCCACCATGCGGCCGATCTTCGAGCAGATCTTCACCCCGCTGCGCTCGCTTGGCGTGCAGGCGATCCCGAAGGGGAACGTGGGCGGCAACGAGCATCAGGACTTCGACGACGTCGGGATCCCCGGTTTCACCTTCCTCCAGGACCCGCTGGAGTACACCATCAGGACGCACCATTCCAGCGCCGACACGTTTGAGCGCCTCATTCCCGATGACCTGCGGCAGGCCGCTGCGGTGATGGCGTGGACGGCATGGACGTTGGCCAATCGGGACGAGATGTTCCCGCGAAAGCCGGCACCGCGATAGTCCGCACCACCTCACGCCTCCGTGGGCATTCACCACCAGTCATGAGCATCTCACGCCGCCACTTCGTCGCCGCCTCCGCGGTTGCTTGCCTTCCGGATTGGAGCCGCCTGCTGGCCGTCCCCGCGCCGGCATGGCCCGGGTACGACCGGGCGACCGTCATCGACTGCCTGGCGAGCCCGGGGCCGTTCAACAGTCCCCTCAGCGGGGATGGCCCGTTGACCGCCGAGATGGTCGAGAACGCCCGGAAGTCGGGTATCACCGCCATCAACGTCACGGTCAGCAGCAGCAGCGCGGGCCACGTGGCCTTCGACGACACCATCCGCCGCATTGCGTACTGGGAGCGCGAGATCGCCGCGCATCCGGACGTCTTCATGCAGGTGCGAACGGTCGCGGACATCGCCGAGGCCAAGCGCTCCGGACGCCTGGGCCTCATCTACGGCTTTCAGGACGCGGTGATGCTCGAGGGAGACCTCGCGCGGCTCACGCTGTTCCATCGCCTCGGGGTCAAGATCGTCCAGCTCACGTACAACCTCAGGAACCAGCTGGGGGATGGCTCGCTCGAACCGGGCGATGCCGGGCTCAGCCAGTTCGGGCGATCCGTCGTGGCCCGCATGAACGAGTTGGGGATGCTGGTCGACCTCAGCCACTGCGGGACCCGCACCACTGACGACGGCATCGCCGCCTCGACCAAGCCCGTGGCCATCACGCACAGCGGGTGCCGCGCGGTGTTCAACCATCCACGCAGCAAGCAAGATGCGACGCTCAAGGCGCTGGCCAATCGTGGTGGCGTCATCGGCATCTACATGATGCCCTTCATCAACGCGAGCGGGCAGCCGCGCGCCGAGCACCTCATCGCGCAGATCGAGCATGCACTGCAGGTGTGCGGCGAGGACCACGTCGGTATCGGCAGCGACCTGTCGATCACCCCGCACGTCGCCGACGCCGAGTACGACCGGCTCCACAAGCAGTTCGTGGCCTCGCGGCAGCGCCTGGGGATCGCGGCGCCACGCGAGGAGGACTACATGTTCGTCGCCGACATGAACTCACCCCGGCGCATGGAGATGATTGCCGATCGACTGGCCGCGCGCGGACACTCGGCGGCGCGCATCGAGAAGGTGATTGGCGCCAACTGGGTCCGGCTTTTCCGCGAGACGTGGGGCACGGGGGCCCCGGCCTGAGGTTCTAGGCCGGGGGCAACGTGCCCAGCAGCCAGCGCAGGACGTTGAGCGCGAACTGGGCGTTCTGCTCCGCGCCGGGGGCGTTCATACCCATCGGGCGCCGCGTGGGCCCGCTCACCTGCGCACTGAACATCGCGGCCTCGCCGAAGACGGCGAGGCGACCGCGTCCCACCTGGCGCGTCGCCCCCTGAAGCCACCCGCCCACGGGGTGCGTGGCCGTGGTGTCGCTGAATTGCCAGGCATACCGCGGCTCGACCGACACGAAGTTCGCCGGCAGCACGAGAAGCGGCGCAGCCCCTCCACGGAGGTCGCGCATCGCCTGTCCGGTAAAGCTCCGCACCTGGGTCACTCGCTCATCAGGCGTGCGTCCCCTGGTGGCCGGGTGGTCGCGCAGGAGGCTGTCCGCGGAGCGGAACAACGTCGGCTCGGCCTGCGCCGCGTCACGGTCAGCTGCCGACGTGTAGGCCCGGAACGCAAAGCCATCGCGGAACTCGAAGCCAAAGGCGCGGCCGAGGGCGGCGGCGGCCCCCGCCAGCGGCATGTGGTCGGCGATGAGCAGGAGGGCACCACCTGCCTCCACCCAGGTCCGCAGCGCCGCAATCTCGGCATCCTGGAACGCGCTGGGGGTCGGCGAGGGATACTGGTCCCAGGGGAGGTCACTCGACTGGGCGTTGGCGATCACGACCAGGTCGCACGCGGAAAGCGATGCGCGGCTGAAGGTCGCGCGGAGCGGGGCCACGCGAAGTCCGTCCGCGCGCGCGAGGGTCCCAAAGGCCTGGAACCGGAAATCCAGGGTGTGGAAGTTGTGATGGCCCTCGTCCAGGCAGAGGCGAGGGCCGGCGGCTGCGGACCACGCCGGTCGTGCCACGACCGGTCGAAAGGCCGTGTCGGGAACCTGTTGTGCGGGGAGCTGGGCGGCGAACGCGACCAGCGCGCCGCCAAGGAGCCGGAGGCGGCTCACGGTCGCGCGCGCTGGTAGATGATGGGTGGGACGGTGGGCTCCATCGGGATGGCGACGGATCCGATGCTGCCGTCGGTGGCGGGCTCGAAACGCACCAGGAAGCGGAAGCGGTTGTGCACCGGGTTCCCGACCGGCGGCGTCAGGCGGAACACGTCGTAGTGATAGTGCGGCAACGGGAACTCGTAGTTGCCAAGCCGCAGGCGCAGCCCGGCGCCGTCCCGTGACACGACGGCCTGCCCGTAGGCCGGATGGGTGTAGGTGCCGGTGTACGCGTCCAACGGGTGCGAGGGCGACGTGCCGGGCGTCCGGAGGGAGTCCTCGCGCGCCCGGGTGGCCATCAGTGTCGCCCGGCTGCGACGGGCCCGCTCGAGGAACCGGCGGTTCCAGTCCGCCCCGGGCAGGCCGAGCAGGCGATCGTACAACAACCACGGCAGGAAGTCGCGGAGCGTGGTGCTGTACATGTTCGTCAGGACCACGACGCCGACGGAGTCGTTAGGCAGGAAGCTCAGCTCCAGCGAGTAGCCGTCCCAGTTCCCCGAGTGGTGGACCATCTTGTGCCCGCGGTAGTGGGTGACCAACAGTCCCATGCCGTAGGCCTCGTCGCTCAGCTCGGGGAATTCGCCCGCATCCCAGGTCATCGGTCGCTGCATCGCCATCTGCGGGGTCTGCATCGCCCGGGCGTCGGCCCGCGCGATGATCTCCCGTCCCTCGAACACGCCCCCCTGCATGTGCATCGTGAGGTAGCGCACCATGTCATCCAGGGTCGAGTGCAGCCCCCCGGTCGGGGCGATGGCGTCGGTGCTTCGCCAGGGGACCGGCATCAGCTGGCCCGAGTCGTGGAGCGCGTAGGGAAGGGCGATGTTGGACGAGGAGATGAACCGCTCGAAGGACGGCGACGTCTGCGTCATCCCCAGCGGGCCGAGCACGCGCGCCTGGACGAGGTCCTCCCACGAGGAGCCAAACACCCGTCCCGCCACATACCCCGCGGTCGTGTACATGAGGTTCTGGTACTGCCACGTCGTCCGGAAGTCACGGTTGGGTTGGAGGTAGCGCAGGCGCGCGACGATCTCCGGCCGCGTGAAGACCCCGATGCCCCACATCAGGTCGTGGCGCGCGAGCCCGGACCGCATGGTCACCAGGTCGCGAATCGTCATCCGCTCCGTCAGCACCGGGTCGATCATCCGGAACTCGGGAAGGTATTCCCGGACCTGGCCATCCCACTCGACTTTCCCCTCGCGCACGAGGGCGGCGATGCTGGTCACGGCGAACGACTTGGAGATGGAGGCGATCGCAAACTTCGTGTCGCGTTCCACGGGGAGTTGCCGTTCGACATCCCGGAGACCGTAGCCCCGGGCGTGAATCACCTTTCCCTTCGCCACGACCGCGACCGCGAGCCCGGGGACTCTCCAGTCTTTCCGGATCGCTTCCAGCTCAGCGTCCAGGCCGCGGTCCCACCCCGGCACCTGGGCGGCGAGGGGGGCAGCGAGCGAGAGCAGGAGGCCGAGGCGCGTGATGGATGGCATGAGGTCGTGGGGAGACGGGGTCAGGTCCCGGCGGCGTGCTCGCGCAACATGGCGCGGGCAATGATGATCTGCTGGATCTGGGTCGTGCCCTCGTAGAGGCGAAAGATGCGCACATCGCGATAGAGGCGCTCCGCCACGCATGGGGCGATATAACCCGCCCCGCCGTGGATCTGCACGGCACGGTCGGCCACCCGGCCGACCATTTCCGAGGCAAACATCTTCAAGCAGGAGGCCTCGGTCGTCGCGCGTTCGCCCCGGTCGAGTCGTGCGGCCACATCCATCAACATGCAGCGCGCCGCGTACGCCTCGGCACGGCTGTCCGCGAGCATGGCCTGGACGAGTTGGTGCTCGGCGATGGGCTTCCCGAACTGCCGGCGCTCGGCGGCGTAGGCCAGGGCCTCATCAACGAGCCGATGGGCAAGGGCCACGCACATCGCGGCAATGTGCACGCGCCCGCGATCGAGGGCACGCATCGCGATGGTGAAGCCGCCATGCAGCGGGCCAAGGAGCGCGTGCCCCGGCACGCGGCACTCGTCAAACGAGACATCGGCGAGGTGCGCGCCCCGTTGGCCCATCTTCCGTTCCGGGGGGCCCACGTGCAGGCCAGGGCTCGCGCGGTCGACGAGGAACGCCGAGACGCCGCTCCCGTTACTGGAGCCCGCCCGGGTTCGCGCAAAGACCAGGAAGACCCCGGCGTCGGGCGCATTCGTGATGTAGCGTTTCGTGCCGTCGAGGATCCAATCGGCCCCGTCCGGCCGTGCCCGCGTGGTCAGGGCCCCGGCATCCGAGCCGGTGTCGGGCTCGGTGAGGCAGAACGCGGCGATGAGGTCCCCGGTGGCCAGTCGCGGCAGGTAACGCGCCTGCTGCTCTGGGGTGCCCATCGCGGCCACGCTCCAGGAACCGAGCCCGTTGTTGATCCCGACGAGCGAGCGGAAGACGGGGGCCGCGTAACACAGCTCCAGGAATAGGCGCACGCTGTCGGTGACGTTCAGCCCCAGTCCGCCATGTTCGGCGGGAATCGTGATGCCGTAGAGGCCGAGGGCCTTCATCTCCTGGATGAGCGAGGGCGGCACCTGGTCGGTGCGGTCGATCTCCGCCTCGGCCGGGATCAGCCGCTCGCGGACGAATCCTCGCACGGTGTCCAGCAGGAGGTCGATCGTGTCCGCGGCGTCGTGGTGCGCCCGCGTCACGCGGCCCCCCGCCGGGCGGCGACGTCGGGGGTGGGGAACGGAGTCCGCATCGACGGATCAGGAGTTCTCGATCCGGAGCATCGCGCGCGCTTCGGCGGGCGTGGCGACCTCGCGCTGCAGTTCGGCGGCGAGGCGGACGACGCGTTGCACCAGCTGGGCATTCGTGGCGAGCTGCTTGTAGGCATAGAACAGGTTGTCCTCGAGGCCGACGCGGCAGTGGCCGCCCATGACGATCCCCATCGTGGAGGCCGGGAGCTGCGCGGGCCCCACCCCGATGACGCTCCACATCGCCCCGTCCGGCACCGTGTCGACCATGTGGACGAGGTGCCGGGGGTGGTACGGCAGTGCGTTCTTGACGTTGAGCACCATGTCGAACCAGGGCGGATCCTTGATGAGGCCCTTCTTCCACAACGTGATCCCGGCATGGATGTGGCTCAGGTCAAAGCACTCGATCTCGGGTTTCACGCCGTACTCGATCATCTTCGCGGCGTAGTACTCGACATCCACCGGATCGTTGGGGTACGGGCCCCGCGGCAGGTTCACCGAGCCCACGTTCAGGCTCATCATGTCGGGGCGCAGGTCCACGGCGCGGATGCGGTCGTCACGGTGCACCGGGGCGCGGAACCCCGTGGAGATCTGCACGATGAGGCGCGTGTGCTTGCGCAGGCCCTCGAGGACGCGCGCAAAGAAGTCATAGTCGAGGCACGCCTTCTGGTCCTTGTCCCGCGCATGGTAGTGGAGGATACTCGCCCCGGCCTCCCAGCAGGCGATGCCGTCCTCGATGATCTCATCCGGCGTCACCGGGACGTGGGGGCTGTCGGCCTTGGTGGGCAGCGAGCCGACCGGGGCGACGGTGATGATCAGCTTGGGCTTGGATGGGGCAGGCATGGGGAGCGGGACGGGAGGGATCAGGAAGTAAGGGCCGTGAGGCGCTGCGCAAGTTGTCGGACGCGTACCGTGAGTCGGCGAATGGCCGCGGCCGTGGCGTCGACCTGGGACCGGGCGGTGTCGAGTTCCCCGAGCTCAAGGGCATCGCGCAGGACCGGAAAGGTGCGCGCGACACTGCCGTTGTAGGTGCTGGGCCCCGAGATGGGATACCGGAACCACGGCCGACCCGGCAGGCCCTCGCGGAGGAGCAGTTCCTGCTCACTGCGCCAGGTGTCGCGGTTGATGGCCCCCAGGGCGTCTGCGTCCAGTGCCCGCGAGGTTCGCATCACCCGCTGGAATGCCGCCTCATGCGTCGCGGCAACCTCGGAGAGTTCGGACAAGGCATCGGTCAGGGGGGCCAGGTCGACGGACGCGCGGTTTGTCCGTGCGAGGTCGACCAGTTCGCGTCCCCACGCCTGATAGGCGCGGCTCGCGTCCACAAAGCTCCACGGCAGCACGGGGGCATCGGCCAGGCGCAGCAGCGTCGACGCGAACGCGCCGGCTTGCGCGCGTCCGTAGCGGAACCCGGGGTCGAGGAAGCGCTCGAAATAGGCGAAGGAATCGAAGGCCGAGTGGTACGTCCCGCGGCCCGTGTTCCGCCAGGCGATATGGAGCGAGGAGATGCCGAGGTGCTGGATGAACGCGGCGTAGTCGGTGTTGGCCCCGATCGGGGTGAGCGGGAAGGGGCGTTCGCGGACACCGGCGGAGTCCGCCGCGGTCCTCGCGGTCGACAGCGCGCGCTCGATCACGACATCCAGGGCGCTGCGGCCCGTGGCGGGGTCTGGCGTGTCACGCGCCACCTCGCGCATGAAGCTTTCGAGGGTGGTCGATCCACTCGACGTGAGAACCCCGCGCCGATAGTTGTCGCCCTGCACGTAGGCGATGGCCTTGGCCTGCAGCTCCGGGCCGTGGTCCTCGGCCCACTCCGTGGAGCCCAGGATGCCGTACTCCTCCCCGTCCCAGAGCGCGAAGACCACCGTTCGCTGCGGTTGCCAACCGGTCCGGCGCAACTCGGCGAGGGTTCGTGCCGCCTCCATGACGGTGGCTGCCGCGCCCACCGGATCATCGGCGCCGAACACCCAGGCGTCGTGGTGGTTGCCGGCGATGACCCACGCCGTGGTGTCGACACCCGGGAGGCGCGCCACCACGTTGTACAGCGGTCGCGTGCGCCAGTCGGATCGAACGGCCATGTGGAGCTTGTCCCGGCTGGGGCCGACGTGATACGTCAGCCCGAGGGCGCCCTTCCAGCTGTCGTTAGGCACCACGGGCCCCTCCATGCGATCGAGCAGCACCGACGCGTCCGCGTACGAGATCGAGAGCACCGGGATCGTGACGAGGCCCTGGGCCTCCTCGCGGCGCAACCGGCGGCTCCCCGGCTTTGAGGCCCAACCGGGGCTCAGCGGATCACCGGTGTAGAACTGGTCGTCGCGGATGCCGCCGCGTTCCACCGCATGCGGGGGACGCATGGGCCCCCGCGGGTAGGGGCGATTCAGCCAGAAGCCGTCCTCGCGGGGATCGTTGTACATGATGAGGCCGACCGCACCGCGCTCCATGGCGCCCGACGACTTCACCGACCGATGGTGTGGACCAGCCCTCGCCAGGACGATGCGCCCGCGCACCGAGATCCCCATCTTGTCGAGGGCGGCATAATCCGACGGGAGGCCGTAGTTCACGTAGACCACCTCGGCGGTCACGTTTCCGTCAGCGCCGTAGGCGGCGTATGGGGGCATGATCCCGGGGTGCCGCGAGTCGGGATCCTCCGCGAAGACCTCCTCCCGCAATCGCGCCCGCCACGGCCGCGCCCCGCGGAACTCGAGCACCTGCTCCAGGGGCTGCGGACTCAGGGCCTCATAGACCTCGATTCGCGCATCGAGTCCCCACGAGCGGAACTGGCGCAGTGCCCACTCCGCCACCCGCTTCGAACCCGGGGTTCCCGCGACGTGCGGTTCCCGGGTCATGGCCCGCACGTAGCCACGGATCCTCGTCGAATCCGGCGTCGCGCGGACGAATCGTTCGAGCTCGGAACGCGCTCCCGCCGTGCCTTCGGGGAACCCTCGTGGGGCCTGCGCCAGGGTCAGCTCTGGAAGGAACAGGACGGCGGCCGCCGCGAGGAGGCCAGTACGGAGTCTCATGACGCGAGCTACGTGTGACGGCGGGCGCGGTACCAAGCCACTCCGCCGATCTGGTCGCCGGAGG
>JAEUJL010000342.1 GCA_016794835.1 Gemmatimonadota bacterium
GCCCGCTCCACGGCCCGGGCCATCCCCAGGTGCCGCGGCACGCTATCGAGCGGCAGCGCGCGCGCCCCCAGCAACTCGGTGAGGGTCCCGGCGCCGGCGCGCACCTGCAGGTCGAGCTGGAACAAGCGGTCCCGCGCGACCACGTATCCCAGCGCGCGGATCGCATCCTCCTCGCTCGGCGCAAAGATGTGCGGCACCCCACGCGCATCGTAGCGCACCTCCACCGCTCCCCCCAAACCCGGGATGGCCTCCTTCGCCTGTCTTGGCAGCTCGGCGGTCGCGACCGCCCCCCATGCCCCATGGACGGGATCGAGCAGGGGCCCCAGGGGGGGCAGCGGTCCAGCCCCACGAACGCCGACCCACAACACACCGGCCAACAGGGCCGCGGCCCCGGTCAAACGCAGCAATCGCATAGGGCGCGAAACTTCGCGTCGGCCGTGCATCACGGAAAGGGCCCGCGAGACGTCAGGCCCCGATGGCTCGCTTCGCCCGCGCGACCGCCCCCACGGCGCGCGCCTTCGCGCGGAAGGCCGCTCGATGGTCGACGGGGAGCCCGCTCTCCTCCTGCCATTGGTGGACCATCTCGTGCAGCAGTGTGTCGAGGACCTCGTCCCATCCATGGCGACGCAGGTGGCGACGGCTGATCACGATCTCCGCGGTCCCGTGCGAGGCCGCGAGCGCGTAGTGACCCAGGCGCGTCCGCATGCGACGCGACACGCGCACCTTGAGCGGCTTGAGGGCCCCCGCAAAGCGCTCCGCGTTGAGTCGTGCATGTTCACGCGTCAGGCGCTCACACGCTGCCCGGTCATCCGGGTGGATCGCGTCCTGCCGCCGCGCCGGCGTCGTCCCGCGCGGCACCGGATACTCGAGGATCACCTTGCGCGCGAGCCGACGGGCGATCCCCCTCCCCTGCACGAAACCGACAATCGCCTGGATCACCTCGTCCGGCGCCTCCACGAACGCCTCGTGCACCCGCAGGACATCCGCCTTCCAGCTGACGTAGACCGAGCGATTGCGCGTCAGCGTGACCCGCGAGGTCCCACGGAGGCCGGCCGCGCGCAGCCGAGCCTCCAGCCCCTGCCCGCGATCAAAGGACAGCTCCAGCTGCCCCGGATCGCGACGCGTCAGTCGCGCGAGCAGCGAGCGAAGCATCGCCCCGAGTGCGCCACCACCGGCCTCACGCCCTCACCACGCGTCACCCGATGCGGGCGACGACGGCATCGGCAAACTCGCGTGTGGTGGCGGTCCCGCCCAGGTCACGCGTCACCGTGCGTCCCTCACGAATCACCGACTCCGCCGCCGTGCGGATGCGCACGGCACGATCCCCGTCCCCGACGTGCTCGAGCATCAGGCACGCCGCGAACAACAGCGCCGACGGGTTGGCGACGCCCTGCCCCGCAATGTCCGGCGCCGTGCCATGCACTGCCTCGAAGATCGCCGCGTCCGGGCCGATGTTCGCCCCGGGAGCCAGGCCCAGCCCGCCCACGAGTCCGGACAGCAGGTCGGAGAGGATGTCGCCAAAGAGGTTCGTCGTCACGATCATGTCGAACGACTCGGGCTTCATCACCAGTTGCATCGCGCACGCATCGACGATCCGCTCGTCGTACGCGACCCGGCCATCGTACTCCTTCGCGACGGTCTGGCCCACCTGGCGAAAGAGCCCCTGCGAATACTTGAGGATGTTGGCCTTGTGGACGAGCGTGATCTTCTTGCGCCCGTGCTTGAGGGCGTACTCGAACGCGTACCGGATCACGCGCTCGGAGCCCAGTCGCGTGATGAGCGCGATCGACTGGGCCGCGGCCCGTTCGTCGTCACCCACCCGGATGTAGTGCTCGAGCCCGGAGTACAGCCCCTCGGTGTTCTCGCGTACGAGCACGATGTCGACATTGTCGAACCGGCCACCGGGGATGATGTCCCGCGCGGGGCGGACGTTGGCATACAGATCAAAGGTCCGGCGCAGCGCGACGTTCACCGAGCGATAGCCGTCGCCCACGGGGGTCTCCAGCGGCCCCTTCAACGCGAGGCGCGTGCGACGGATCGACTCGAGCGTCGCTTCCGGCATCGGGTCCTTCACCGCATGCACCGCGGACATTCCCGCGAGCTGCCGATCCCACTCGAAATTCGCCCCGGCCGCCTCGAGGATGCGGAGCGTGGCGTCCGTGATGTCTGGTCCGATGCCGTCGCCGGCAATGAGTGTGCAAGGAATGCCCATCGAAGTCCCCTTAGCGCGGCACGACCAGGTCGGCGGCGCGGTTGATAAGGTCGGAAAGAACCGCCACGTCCCAGGCCGCGCGCGGCGCGGCAGCCACATTGCCCACCCAGGCCACCTGGGCGAGTCGCACGTCCACCACCGCCAGGGTCAGCCGGGTCCCGTCGGTGCGCAGCTCGAGATCCGTCGGCAGCAGGGTGTACCGCACGCCACTCGTCCCCGCGAGCGCCCGCAGCTGCGAGGCGAGCGGCTCGGAGAGGTTGCGATCCGGGGCACGCATCGCGGCGCGCACGGCCAGCGCGGGACGCAGCGTGGACGGATCCACGAGGTACGTCGGGTTGCGCCGCGCGGTCCGTGCGACCTGCGCGGCGTAGATCCAGGTGGTCAGGCCCCGCTCCCGGAATCCCTGCTCCAGGATGGAGTCGGTCCGGGTTCGCAGGGCCACCTCGCCCCCGGCCGCCGTTCGCCATCCCATGGAGTCCGCCACCGGATGGAGGGTGACGGGCAGCACCATCAGCGACTGCCCGGCGAACCGGGCCAACACCCCGGGCACGGCGGTGGGGACGGCGGGCACGGGCGCATTGGCGGGCGCCGGTCCCCCCCCGCCACACGCAAGCAGGACGCTCGCGAGCAGGACGGCGGCACCGCGGAAGGCACGAGGCTGAGGCACAGGGGAAAGGTAACCGCGCCCCCCGACGGGGTGCACCGCGTTGGTTGACCGCATCGGTACCGGGGTCCAAGTTCTGCCGCTTCGGGGCGCGACCCCTCCGCCGCGCCCCCCCACGCTCCTGCCCCTCGTTATGCAGCGCCTGCTCAAGTCCCTCGGCTGGCTCGCCCTCGTCGCGCTCGGCACCGCCTCGTTCGCGGTCCTCGCGCTCCGGCGGGGCGAACCGGTCAGTGCCGCCTGGCTCGTCACCGCGGCGGTCTGCTTCTACCTGGTTGCCTACCGGTTCTACAGCCGGATCATCGCGGCCAACGTCTTCGCCCTCGATGCCACGCGGCGCACGCCGTCGGAGCGCCTCAACGACGGCCGCGACTACGTCCCGACGAACCGCTGGGTGGTCTTCGGGCACCACTTCGCCGCCATTGCCGGCCCCGGCCCCCTCGTCGGTCCCACCCTGGCCGCACAGTTCGGCTTCCTCCCCGGGGCCCTGTGGATCGTGATCGGCGTCGCGTTAGGCGGGGCCGTGCAGGACTGCGTGATCCTCTGCGCCTCCATCCGGCGCAACGGCAAGTCGCTCGGCCAGATGGCCAAGGAGGAGATCGGGTCCACCGCCGGCATGACGGCCCTCGTGGCCGTGCTGGGGATCATGGTCGTCCTCATCGCCGTGCTCGCCCTGATCGTGGTGAATGCGCTCGCCGAGAGTCCGTGGGGGGTGGTCACCGTCGGGCTGTCGATCCCCATCGCGCTGCTCATGGGCGGCTACATGCGCTGGATCCGGCCGCACAAGGTGCTGGAAGCGACCGCGATGGGACTCGTGCTCCTCATCGTGGCGCTGTATGTCGGCAAGTGGGTCGCCGGCAATCCCGACCTGGCGCCGATCTTCACCCTGACGCGCCCGGCCCTCGCCTTGTGGATCATGGCCTACGGCTTTGCCGCCAGCGTGCTCCCGGTCTGGTTGCT
>JAEUJL010000364.1 GCA_016794835.1 Gemmatimonadota bacterium
CTGGGTCCAGGCGCGGTTGGCCGGCGAGCCCCAGCCCAAGGCGGCGATCCGCTTCACGCACATGTGGAAGTGGGATGGCACGCCAGCCACCCTGATGAGTCGCGCGGTCGACGAAACGGGCTACGTGCAACCGACGTTGGCGGTGTTCCGGGAAGGTCGCGGTCCGGGAACCGACTACCACTACAACCACATCCGGGCCTGGAAGGTGGCGGCGGACGGCGTGGTGACCTACGGTGAGGTCTGACCATGCCACGTGAGATGAGACGCGTGATGCACGTGGCGGTGCTTGCGCTGGCGATGGGATGCCAGGCCGCCGGATCGAGCGATGCCGCAGGGCGTGGTACGGTGCGGCCCGCCGATCCCCTTCCGCCGACGTTTGGGGTGGGGCGCGGCGCCACCCCCGCGGAGGTGGCGGCCTGGGACCTGGATGTGAACCCGAAAGGCGTGGGTCTTCCGGCCGGGCGCGGAACGGCCGCCGAGGGCGCCGTGGTCTACGCCGCGAAGTGTGCGTCGTGCCATGGCCCCACCGGGACCGATCCCATCGCGCCGAACCCGAAGCTGGTGGGTCGTGAGCCGCGCGACTTCTCGTTCGCGCAGCACGCGACCGGGGTGACCAAGACGATCGGCAACTACTGGCCCTACGCGACGACGTTGTACGACTACATCCGCCGCGCCATGCCACAGACCATGCCTGGCACACTCACCGCGGACGAGACCTACGCCGTGATTGCCTGGTTGCTGGCCGAGAACGAGGTGATCCCCCGGGACCAGGTGATGGATGCCACGAGCCTGCCCGCGGTGGTGATGCCGTCGCGCGATAAGTTCGTCCGCGACGATCGGAAGGGCGGACCCGGATTCAAGTAAGCACCGGCAGGTCGGCGGACGGATGACATTCCCTGCGTCTGCCGTCTGCCGTCCCCTGTCACCTTGCGTGTCATGCGATCGCTCCTGCTCACCATCCTTGTTGCCGCGCCGCTCGCCGCGCAGTCGCCGGCCCGCCTGCGGTTCGCGGTCACCTTTCCCGCCGCCCGCAGCACCCAGCCACTCGACGGACGCCTCATCGTCCTGCTTGGTGCGGACTCGACCGCTGAACCTCGGCAGCAGTTCGCCTACGGGCTCAACACGAGTGCGGCGTTCGCCATCGACGTCGAGGGCTGGAAGCCCGGGGAAACACGATATGTCGATGCCACGGCCTTCGGCTTTCCGGTGCGATGGCTCAAGGACTTCCCGCGGGGCAGCTACCGCGTGCAGGCCGTCCTGAACCGCTACGAGACCTTCACGCGCAGCGACGGGAAGGTCGTGAAGCTTCCGCCAGACCAGGGGGAGGGACAGCGGTGGAGTGCGAAGCCGGGGAACCTGTATTCGGCGCCGCGCTGGGCCGCAGTGGATCCCGCGCGACCGGACGTGATTCCGGTCGTGCTCGACCAGGAGATGCCACCCATCGCGGCATTCCAGGAGACGAAGTACGTCAAGTATGTGAAGATTCGCAGCGAGCGCCTCTCGAGGTTCTGGGGGCGGGACATGTTCCTTGCCGCGTTTGTCACGCTGCCGTGGGGTTTTGACGAGCATCCGCAGGCGCGCTATCCCCTCGCGATCAACCACGGCCACTTCGCCACGCAACCGGACAACTGGCGTGAGGTTCCGCCGGACCCGAACCTCACGCCCGACTATTCGGCGCGGTTCTCACTGTCGGGGTACAACCGGATCCAGCAGGAGCAGTCGTACCAGCTCTACAAGGACTGGACCGGCCCCGGATTTCCCCGGATGCTGATGGTGCAGATCCAGCATCCGACCCCGTTCTACGATGATTCGTACGCCGTCAACTCGGCCAACAATGGCCCGTATGGGGACGCGATCCAGTACGAGCTGATCCCCGAGATCGAGAAGCGGTACCGCGGGCTCGGGCAGGGCTGGGCGCGCTTCATGTTCGGCGGGTCGACGGGAGGCTGGGAGTCGATGGCCGTGCAGATGTTCTATCCCGAGGAGTACAACGGGGCGTGGGTGGCCTGCCCGGACCCGATCGACTTCCGCCACTACACGGTGGTCGACATCTACAGCGACACCAACGCGTACTACATGCCGTCCCGCTTCAAGCGCACGTTGCGACCGGGCCATCGCAACTGGCTCGGCCACGTGGATGCGAGCCTCATGGAGATGAACCACTTCGAGCTCGCGTTAGGCACGAAGGGGCGGTCGGGGGACCAGTGGGACGTGTGGGAATCCGT
>JAEUJL010000374.1 GCA_016794835.1 Gemmatimonadota bacterium
TCCCGACCTCCAGCTGGAACCTGCGCTGCAGCTGGCGCAGCGTGGTCGAGAGCTCGGCCGCGACCTCGGCCATCGGGACCGCACCATGGCTCTCCTCGATCCGCGCGATCGCCTGCGTCACCAGCGGGCTGGGTGGTCGACCGTTCGCGGCGAGGTGCGAGAGGGCATCGGCGAGGGCGGTGCGGACGGACAGGATCCGGGGATCGTCGCCAGCCACCCCGGGCAGCGCATCCGCGAGGTCACGCCAGTGGTCGGTGATCGACGACATCGGTCGGTGCAGCAGGCTCGCGCCCGCCGGGGTGAAACGGGCGGCAACGAGGGCAATCGTACCGGTGGGGGCGACGACGAACGGACGCGTGACCTGGCCGACCAGCATCACCATCGGCTGTCGCACCACCGCGCCGTCCGGGGAATGCGCCTCGAAGGGGTCGCCGACGTTGACGATCAGCTCGGGGCTCCCATCGGGGAGGGCCGGCTCCGGCGCACCGCCGCCGGCGGGGGCCTCGAGCGTCCAGAAGCACCGCACCCAGGGGGCGAGCGGCGGTGGCGGCGGGTACTCCGAGTACTCCATCAACTCCTCGGTCGGGACGCGACGCCGGAATGTCGCTTTCTTCCAATTGGGTGGAAGGGCGCGGTGCCATCTTTCGCGTTCCCCTCAATCCAAGTCGGTATGCGCCGCATCGCTCCTGCCTTCGCTGTCGCTCTCGCTGTTGTCCAGGTGACCCCGAACCTGGGGGCGCAGGCGCGACCGGCACTCAGCGGCACGTGGACCTACCAGCAGGGGGCGGCCCCCGCCGCCTTGCCTGCCGCACCAAGCGGGGTGCTCGGCGCCCGCTTCGCCCTGCAGGTGGACGGGAGCGCGGTGGTCGTGAAGCGTGTGGTCCGGGAGCGCACCGTGGCGACGCGGTTGCCGCTCGATGCCTCGCGCACGACGACCCGCATGCCCGGGCGCCTCTGCGAAGGTGAGGCGCAGCTCCACGAAACGGCGGCGTGGGAGGGCGACGCGCTCGCATTCGCGGTGGTCGGGCAGACGCCGGCCGGTGGCGGGGAACCTCGCGCGGCCAGCACCCGTCGCCTGCTCCGGCTCGAGGGTCCGGATCGCCTGGTGGTTGAGGGCACGATGATGCAGGGCGGCCAACCGAAGCAGGTCGGCTCTGTCTACGTGCGCTCCAACGATCCTATGCCTGCCGAAGAGGCGACGCCCAGCGGCCCGGCGGCGACGATCGGGCAGCTGGCCTGGCTCGGGACGACGTGGGTGGGGACCACCGGGCAGGTGACGACCGAGGAGCGGTGGACGCCGAGTGCGTCGGGCGGGATGATGGCGGTGGCTCGCACCCTGCGGGGGACGGCGCTCGCGAGCTTCGAGTTCCTCTGCATCGTGGAGCGCGCCGGCACCCTGGTGTACGTGGCGATCCCCGAGGGGCGCAGCACGCCGACCTTCTTCACCCTCACCGGGATCACCGATGGCAGCGCGGTGTTCGAGAATCCCACACACGACTACCCGAAGATGATCCGGTACACGCGCTCCGCCGATGGCACGACCCTGGAGACGATGATCGCCGGGGCGAACGGGGCGCGTCCGCAGACGGTGTCGTTGAAGCGCGCGCCGTGACGCGGCGCCGGGCCGCTGGTACCCCTAACGGTCCAGTGCGCCCTTGCCGGCGAGGATCTTGTCCCGGAACCCCGCGATGCGACTCACCCGGGTCTCCGGCTTCTTCGCTCCGCTGAGGTTGATCACGTAGCTGCGTTGGCGCCCCGGCGTGAGGGCATAAAACGCCTCGGCCAGTTCGGTGTCCGAGGCCAGCGCCTCGGCCAACTCCTCGGGCAGGTCGAGGGTGCGATCATCCCTGGG
>JAEUJL010000413.1 GCA_016794835.1 Gemmatimonadota bacterium
ACCCGCGCGCGCGCGGCGCGCGGCAACGGCACCAGGCCCGGCGCCACCGCCGCTCCCAGGCACCCAACGACCAGCAGCCGCAGCAGCCACAGCCAGGGCTCGTCGGGCGCGACGCGACGCACCTGCACGGGACGGGCCCCCGCCGGGACGAAGCGCGCCGTGGGGAGGATCGCCGATGCGGCGCGCCGCCAGGCGATCCAGTGCGCGCCCGTCACCACGATCCCGGCGACCGCCGCGAGCCACCAGGCCCACATGCCTAACGCGCCCCCACGTCACCGGGGTCGCGGCCACCCACCACGCCGCGAATCGCCCCGACCACGTCGTCCTCGGCGACGACCCGATGAAAGGCCGCCCCGCGCCTCACCCACCAGTCCTCCTCCTCGCGGACCCACTCCGCCAAGGCGGCCGCATACGCCGGCGCAGCGCCAGGGCCCAGCATCCGCTCGCGCCCCGGGTCCTCCGGGTCGACCACGCGCCCGCCCTCCGGCGCCCACTCCGCGCGCGACAACAGGTGGAGGACGATCACGTCGTTCCCGGCCACCAACCAACGATTTGCAGCATCCCGACAGGCTGCGGCATCGCCGAGGAGGTCCGACACGATCACGAGCCGTCCGCCCGCGGGGGCGGCGGCGACGGCCGGGGCCAGCGGGGCCGTGCCCCCGGGAACGACCCCGTCGAGTAATGCCCGCCACGCGGACACGACGTCGCGTCGCGTGCTCATCGGGGCCACCGTCCCGCCGCGCGCGTCTCCCCCCACCACGCAGCCGCCGACCGGGTCACCCACCTTGTGCGCCAGGAAGGCCAGTCCTTCCGAGAGGGCGCACGCCGTCCGCCACTTCGCCTGCGTCGCCACGGGAAACGCCATGGACGCCGTCGCATCCAGCACGAACCAGGTCGGGTGGATCGCGCGATCCTCGGACAGCCGGACCCAGGCCCGATCACTGCGGGCCAGCAGCCTCCAGTCCAGGTCGCGGACGTCGTCGCCCGCGCGGTAGGCGCGGTAGGCGCTCAGTTCAGGAGCACGCCCGCGGAGGGTCGACCGTTGCGTCCCGCTGCGCCCACCGGCGGCCAGGCGGCGTGCCGGCCACGTGAGTGACTGGAGGGCATCGAGGGAGACCCGCATGCGGCGCCCCCGCCGCGCTCAGGGCGCGATGCCGCTGCGCGGCTCGGGCACCTCGCGCACCACCGCCTCGACGATCGCCGCCACCTCCACCCCCTCAGCCTGTGCCGCGTAGTTAGTCAGGACGCGATGCCGGAGCACCGGGAGGGCCACCCGGCGGATGTCCGCCGGGGACACCGCCCCACGACCGTTGAGGAGGGCGTGCGCCTTGGCACCGAGGATCAGCGCCTGGCCGGCCCGCGGCCCGGCCCCCCACCGCACGTACTGCCGCACGCGCGCCAACCCGCCCTCATCCGGGCGCGTCGCGCGCACCAGGGCGGCCGCGTACTCGAGGGCGGGCTCGGGGGCGACGATGGCCCGAACGCGCTGTTGTAGCGTGCGCACCTCGTCGCCGTGGATCACCGGTGCGATCGGGGTCGCGGGGCCGGCCGTCGTGGCACGCAGGATCGCCACCTCGTCCGCCGCCGTCGGGTACCCGACGCGAATGTCGAACAGGAAGCGATCGAGCTGCGCCTCCGGTAGCGGATACGTCCCTTCCTGCTCGATCGGGTTCTGCGTGGCGAGCACGAAGAACGGGTCGGGCAACGGCATCGTCGCCCCCGCCACCGTCACGCGATGCTCCTGCATCGCCTCCAGCAGCGCCGACTGCGTCCGCGGCGGGGCGCGGTTCACCTCATCCGCGAGGACCAGATTGGCAAAGATCGGCCCGCGAACAAACCGGAACTGCCGGTGGCCCGTGCCGTCCTCGTCGAGCACCTCGGCCCCCGTGATATCGCTTGGCACGAGGTCCGGCGTGAACTGCACGCGCCGGAACTCCAGCTCCATCGCCTCGGCGAGCGACCGGATCATCAGGGTCTTCGCCAGGCCAGGCACCCCGACCAGGAGGGCGTGTCCCCCCGCGAGCAATGCCATCAGGAGCTCGTCGATGACTGGCCCCTGACCAACGATCCGCTGCGCCAACGCCTCCCGAAGACGAGTCACCCCCGCCAGCGAGGGATCGCCGGAAGGGGTGCGTGCCGCCACCTGCGCGGATGCCGTGGTCAGCGGACCGGGCGGCGCCGTCGGCCGCTGATCAGGAACGTCGATCCGTGGGTCGCCCCACTGGCCGCCACCGACAGGTTCTCGTCGAGGACTTCCCAGCCGCCGAGCTTGATCAGGTATTCCTCCGGTTCCTCGGTCGCCGGCAACACCGCCTCGATGACCCGCTCCTTGATGACGCGTATGGGCATGTCCGCCGGCGCCTCGACCCCGACCGTCTCCCACACGTCCTGCAACTGCACACGAAACGCGAGCCGCGCCTCGCTGTCCGATCCGAGCCGGAGCACGTGCGACCCGGCCCGCAGGGAATTGGTGAATGCGGCCATGATCAGCCGACCTCCGCTGGCGGGAGTGACGAGAAGAAGCGGCTGACGGGGCCGTCGAACATGTAGCTGGCCCCGGTGACCCGCGTCCCGGACCCCTGGGGAAGGACACCGATCACGATCTCCTCTCCACCCTGGCCGCGCAGCGACAGGTGGTGCGCGCTCTCCTGTTCGGTATACGCGGCGTAGATCGAATGCCGACGGGAGAAGAAGCTGCGGGCGGCCGCCAGCACGTCCGCCGGGGACATGGCGGTGGTGGTTTCCTGCAAGGTGCGACGCTGAAGCGACATGGTGGGATGGGTGGTCAGGACCTGGTCGTACTCGGGAGACTACATGTCACCTGCAACCCCTGCCCGGGGAGGGCCGCCGCCACCAGCGTGCCACCGAGATGTGCCGCCAGCGCGCGAAGGAGCGCGAAGTTGACCCGGTACCGCCCCCGAACCACCGCCGGCGCCAGCGGGTCGAAAAGCGCCTCGACCTGCTCCCGACCAAGATCCGGTCCCGCGTCACGCACCTGGAAGTGCACCGTCCCTCCACCGTCGTCCGCGCGAACTGTCAGGGTGACCTGGGATTCCGGCGCCCGGGTTTCGGCGAACAGCAGCAAGGTAGCGAGCAGGCGAGTGATTTTCCTCCGGTCCGTCGAGATCGGCGTCGCCTCCCCGGGGATCAGCCGG
Source organism: Gemmatimonadota bacterium (assembly GCA_016794835.1). Lineage (GTDB taxonomy): Bacteria > Gemmatimonadota > Gemmatimonadetes > Gemmatimonadales > Gemmatimonadaceae > RBC101. The sequence continues at coordinate 3,156 of JAEUJL010000413.1, forward strand.
ACCGAGACCCCGGGGCCACCGACCCACTCGTCGACCAGCGAGGTCGCCGCCAGCGCCAATTCGCGCGGCGCCACCACATCGGGCCCCGCCGAGAGTGCCCCGTTCCGCAGCGCGAAGATCTCCTGCCAGTCGTCCAGCGTCGCCTGCACCTGTTCGAGCGCGCGCATCAGGGGCTGGGTGCCCGCATCAGAGAG
>JAEUJL010000423.1 GCA_016794835.1 Gemmatimonadota bacterium
TCCCCAACGAAGTTCGGGCTGGAGGACGAAGGCTCGCCGGCCACGATGACGTTGGTGTAGCGCTCGAGTCGCGTCAGGAGGATCTGCGCGGCGCTGAAGGTCCCGCGGCCGCTGATCACCACGACCCGCCGCGCGGTATCGCCACGAGCGAACGCCGAGACGACCTCGAGGAGCGGATTAGTCAGGAAGGCGTTGCCACCATTGTTCAGCCGGAGGTCGACGACGAGGGCTCGCGCCTGCACACGCTCCAGCGTGCCCCACAGCGAGTCCGCCAGCGCCTGGACGGGAAAGCCACGCTCTCCCCATACCTGGTTCATCTGCCAGTACACCGCGCGCTCCGCTGGCAAGACGCTGAACCAGTAGTTGCGATCCACGTGCTGCAACCACAACGGCGGCTCCCCCGCGACGCCCCGCGGAGGACCGAGCTTCCGCTCGCGCCAGATCGTATCGGCCTTCACAAAGACGCGGCCCACGCCCCCAGTGGGCGATTGCAGGGTGACCCACGCGCCTTCCGCGGTCGTGGCCGCCCCGGCGAGGTGAAGCATCCGGACAAGCCCCAGGTAGACCGGGAACTGCCAGGCCAGCGTCATGGGATTGTCGCGATGCATGAACGGCGTGATCGCCGCGCGCAGGGAGTCCAGCGACACGCCACCGACCGACAGCACCCGGCTGCCGATCCATGGCGCCGCCGTGGAGTCCGCGTCCACCAGGAAGTGCCCGTCCGCGAATTCGTAGGTGTTCATCTGCAGGACGCGCCCCGGGGTCGGCCACCAGAGGTTGGAGTGCCCGTCGCCCAGCAACACCGTGAGTCGCAACAACTCGGCCATGATGGCGTCGTCGTCCAGTCGCGCCACATTGAGGTGCAGCGCCTCCACGCGCCGCTGGAACTCCCGCGCGATCCCGGGCCGGTCCGCGCCGGGATGCAGGCGTCGGACCTCCTCGGCGAAGAGGGCGATGTCGTGACGCCATCCCGCGACTCGCGTCACGCGTCCCGGCGGCAGCAGGCCGGCCCGGCGACGGAACTGCGGATCATCGCGCATGAACGCGAACGCGGAATCCTCACCGATGGTGGAGGTTCGACCATCCAACCGGTGGGCGAGGGCCGTGTCGAGCCAGGCGAGCGCCGCGTTGCGATCTCGGACCCGGGCGTGGCAGCGTGCGAGCGACAGGGCGCCATACGGGCCGTTGCTGAATCCCATGCGCCAGGCGCGACGATAGTGCGGGATGGCCTCGCGACACCGACCTTGCAGGGCCAACGCGCGGGCGAGCTGGAAGACCAGGGCGCCGTTGGTGCTGTCGCGTGGGATCGCCCGCTCGAGGAGGGGCTGTGCCTGGGCGGGGGCACCGACCCGCATGAGTGAGTCAATGCGGCGCAGGTCCAGGAAATGCTCGACGGCGCGCTGCGACGTATCCTGTGCCCCGAGCGCGGCACCGGCGAGCGCGACAAGGAGTCCAAATGGCACGCGCAGGACGCGGGGGGTGATCGTGCGTCTCGTCATCGGGGCACCAGCCGGCTGATGGCGTGCATTGGGAGTGCCGCGGTGTTTACGACCCGACGAATCCCGCGCGACCCCAACCGGGAAAGGTGACGATCCAGATGGCGACGTGCCCGCGTCGAGGCCCGGCGAACGGAGATCAGCCGGGGGGATGGCACGGCGGCGCGATCGAGCGGACTGGGGACGTCACCGCACGACCTGGGGAGTCCCGGACACGATGGAGGCATGCCATGTTGTTACCGATCGTCGGCGACCCCCGCCAGAACGATCTTGTCCTGCCTTCCGCTTCTGCGCGCCAGAGGCGGGTCCTTACACCCGGCCTCCCGGGAGCCTTCCCATCCACGGGGGCGCTCCACTCATCCCAACCCCCGCGCCGTCAGCCCCGCGCCGCAAGATCATTCAAGCCAGAGGCGAGCTTCTCCGGCTTGTATCCACCACCGGTCCCCCCGTCAGGCCGGGGACGCTGATTCGGCAAGCTGGCCCGGTACGACCATCCCTCTCCAGACGCTCGATGCCCAAGTCGTGTGCCGTCGAACCCACCGTGGACCACAGCGGCGCTGAGGAGGGGTCCGCCCTGCCCTATCGGCACTATGCCGTGGCGCCGGTGCTCGGTGGGGTTGAACTCCTTTCGGCCGTCTACCGGAACCATCGCTTCGCGCCGCATAGCCAGGAGGCCGCGGTCATCGGCGTCGTTGAACACGGGCGCGCGGTCGTCTTTGGCGCCGGGGAAACGCTCACCCTCGAGAAGGGGAGCGTGCTGGTCATCCCCCCGCACGTCCTGCACGACTCATTCAGCCTGGACGGGACCGACTGGCACTATCGCGCGCTGTACCTGAACTCCGCGCAACTCGGCCACCTCTCGCCGGATGCCGAACTCGGCCGAGGGGTCCTGGGGACACGACCGTTCGTCCTGCGCGAGTCCGTGGTGGCCGACCAGGTGCTCGCCACCCATGCCACCCTGCGTGCGCTCCCTGACCTCGGGGAG
>JAEUJL010000441.1 GCA_016794835.1 Gemmatimonadota bacterium
CGGCGCAGGGGCGCAGACGTCGTCCTGGTGGTGATGCACTCGGGCCTGGACGGCGAGTCATCCTACGACACCTCCGGAGGGGTGCCGCCGGAGAACGCGGCCGCTGCCGTCGCGCGCGAGGTTGCCGGCGTTGACCTCATCGTCTTCGGCCATTCCCATCGGGAAGTCGCGGACACCACGATCAACGGGGTCCTGCTGCAGCAGCCCCGCAACTGGGCGCAATCGGTGGGGGCCGCGACCCTCACCCTCCAACGGACGCGGGGGCGTTGGCGGGTCAGCGCAAAGCGGGGAGAGCTACTGCAGGTGCGCGACCAGGCCGAACACCCGGCGGTGGTGGCGGCGGTGGATCGTGCCCACCGCGGGACGGTGGCCTGGGTGAATCGCACCCTGGGGTCGACGGCTGTGTCGTGGCGCGCGGACTCGGCTCGCGTCCTCGACACTCCGCTGATCGACTTCATCCTGGAAGTGCAGCGCAAGGCGACTGGGGCCGACCTGGCGGCGACGGCGGCATTCGACCTCAATGCGTCGTTGGACCCAGGCCCTATCACGATCGCCGAGGTGGCGCGGCTCTATCCGTACGACAACACCTTGCGGGCCATCCGGATCACGGGGCGCCAGTTGCGCGATTTCCTCGAATACTCCGCGCGCTACTACCGCACCCTGGGCACGCGCGAGGCCGCGGCGTCCCTCGTGGCGCCGGACGTCCCCGGGTTCAACTTCGACATCGTGGCCGGGGCGGAGTATGTCCTGGACCTGTCGCGGCCGGTGGGCTCCCGGGTCACGCAGTTGCGTGTGAAGGGGCGCGACGTGGACGCCGGCGACACGTTCACGATGGCGCTGAACAACTATCGACAGACGGGCGGGGGCGGGTACGCGATGCTGCGGGACGCGCCCGTGGTGTACGACAAGCAGGAGGAGATCCGCGACCTGCTGATCGCGGAGGTGCAGCGACGCGGCACGTTGTCGCCGGCCGACTACCACGTCACCAACTGGCGGCTGGCACCGGATAGCGTGGTGGGCGCCGCCTATCGCGCGATGCGCGCCCTGCCGTTCGATCGCACGACCGCCCCCGCGGCGCGGGACACGGCCACCTCCGCGCACCTGGCACAGGGCCGTTGGCTGCGGGTGATCGGGACCAGTGATTTGCACGGTGCCCTGGAATCACGGGATTTCAATGCCGAGGGGATCGTGCGTGGTGGGGCGGCATCGCTGGCCACGGCGCTCCGGCAAGCGCGGTCCGAGTGCCGCCCCCCGGCGTGCCAGAGCCTCTGGGTGGATGGCGGCGACCAGTGGCAGGGGACGGCGGCCTCCACGCTGACCCTCGGCCGACCCGTGACGACCTTCCTGAATCGCCACGGGCTTGCCGCTGCGGCACTCGGCAATCACGAGTTTGACTGGTCCGTCGACTCGATGCGCCCACGCCTGCGGGACAACCGATTCCCGGTGCTGGCGGCGAACATGCGGTGGCGTGATGGTCGCGACGTGGAGTGGATGCCCGATGACACCTTGCTCCGCGTGGGGGACCGTGCCGTGGGGGTCATCGGCGTGATCTCGCCGGAGACGTCGCGCTCGGTGCGAGCGGCGTACGTGCAACCGTTCACCTTCGTGGATCCCGCGCCGGTGGTGGCCGAGCGCGCCCGCGCGCTGCGCGCCCGAGGGGCCGACGCGGTGGTGGTGGTGGGGCACATCGGCGCATTCTGTGATCGTTCCCTGGTCACCTGCACGGGCGAGGTGGTGGACCTCGCGGCGGCCCTGCCGGAGCCCGTGGATGCCATCGTCGCGGGGCACACGCATCGCGGCGCGGCCACCGTGGTCAACGGCAGCCCCATCGTGCAGGCGTACCAGAAGGGGAGCGCCCTCGGGATCGTCGACATCCCGTTAGGCATGCCGGGTGAGCGCGCCCGCGTGGCGGTGCGCAACGTCCGGCCGGACTCCGTCCCGCCGGACCCCGTCGAGGCCGCCTGGGTGGATTCCGTCACCGCGCCCGCGCGCGCGCAGCTCACGCGCGTGGTGGCCACCACCACCGCCATCATGCGGCGCGGGGATCGCGGCACCTTCGGGAACCTCGTGGCGGATGCCTTCCGCGTGATCGGCGAGGGGGACATCGGCCTGATGAACGGGAGCGGGATCCGCACCGACCTCCGCGCCGGCACGGTGACCCTCGAGGACATCTTCGAGGCGCAGCCGTTCGACAACAATCTCGTGCGGTACCGGGCGACCGGGCAGCAGGTCCTCGCCAACCTCGAGCGGATCTTCGCCTCACCCGACCCGCGGATTCACCTGGGCGGCCTCCGGGTGCAGATCGATACCACGCGACCGGCCGGTTCGCGCGTCGTCACGGCCCAGTTGGTCTCGGGTGAACCCCTGCGTCCGGAACGGACCTACCGGGTCGTGCTCAATGATTTCATGGCGGAACGCGGGGAGGGGATGGATCCCGCGCATCCCAGGGCCGATGTCGAAGTGTTGAACCTGTTGAGTCGGGATGTCCTCGCGGCGTACCTGGGGCGCTCCGCCGGCCCCGTGCGCCCGCCGGACGATGCGCGCATCACACACCAGCCTCGATGACCAACGTTCGTGTGTATTTCAATGGCCGCGGGGTCGATGTCCCCGGCGGCGCCACGGCGCTCGATGCCCTCGCCGTGTTCGACGCCACACTCGCCGGTGAGGTGCGCGAGGGGCAACGGGGCCTCGTCGATAGCCGCGGGCTCCCGGCCGATCCCGCAGCGGCCGTCTACGCGGGGGCGATCTATCGCCTCGTGAGCGCGCGGGCCGCGGGTGGCGGCGCGGCATGACGGTCATCACCCGGGACCTGCTGACACGGCTGCCCAAGGCGGAACTGCACTGCCATCTCGATGGCTCGGTGCGGCCGGCCACGCTGCTGGAGCTCGGACGCGAGTATCGCGTCGCGATGCCTCGGGACGACGCCGAGGCGCTGGGGGAATACATGATCGTCCGCGATGCGCGGTCGCTGGAGGATTACCTCACGCGCTTCGACGTGACCCTGTCGGTCATGCAGCATGCGGACGCGATCGAGCGGATCGCGTACGAGCTCGCGACCGATGCGGCGCGCGAGGGGGTCCTGTACCTCGAGACGCGGTTCGCGCCGAACCTCAACGACCGCGCCGGCCTGGAATGGGGGGCGGTGCTCGAGGCCTCGCTGCGTGGCCTGGAACGGGCGGAGCGAGAGAGTGGGATCGTGGGTCGAGTGATCGTGTGCAGCCTGCGGCACCTGACGCCGGAGGTCTCCCTGGAGTTGGCGCGCCTGGCCGTGGCCTATCGCGATCGTGGCGTCGTGGCCTTTGACCTCGCCGGCGGGGAAGCGGGGCACCCCGCGGCGCCGCACGCCCCGGCGTTCCAGCATGCGCGCGAGCATGGCCTGCACTGCACCTGCCACGCCGGGGAAGGGGCGGGCGCGGCGTCGGTGGCCGAAGCCGTGCACCTGTGCGGTGCCGAGCGCATCGGGCATGCGACGCGGCTGATCGAGGACCCCACCCTGGTCGACGAAGTCCGGTCCGACGAGATCGCCCTCGAGATCTGCCTGACGAGTAACGTGCAGACCCACGCGACCTCCTCGTACGCGGCGCATCCGCTGCGGCAGTACATGGACCAGGGGATGCGCGTGGTGCTCAACACGGACAATCGCCTCATGAGCGGGGTGAATCTCGTCGACGAGTACGACGTGGCCGCGCGCACCTTTGGCCTCGGCTTTGACGAACTGGCGACCCTCGCGCTGAACGGGTTCGACGCGGCCTTCCTGCCGGACGCGGAGCGGGCCAGGCTGCGCGCGCTGGCGGTGTCGCGCCTGGAGGCGATGCGCACATGAACACGGCCGACGCCGTCGCCGCCCTGCGCGGACGACTCGATGTGCAGCGACCGGTGGCCGCCATCGTCCTTGGATCCGGGCTGGGAGGTCTCGCGCGACGCATCGACGGCGCGCAGCGCGTGCCGTACGCCGAGATCCCGGGGTTCGCGCCCGCGCACGTGGCGGGGCACGAAGGGGCGCTGATCCATGGCACGTTAGGCGGTCGCGAGGTGCTCGCCCTGGCGGGGCGCTTTCACGTCTACGAGGGCCACCCGATGGCCCAGTCGGCGTTCCCGGTCCGCGTGATGTCCGCCCTGGGCGCCCCGGTCCTCGTGCTGTCGAATGCGGCGGGCGGGGTTCGCCGGACCTTCCGGCCCGGCCAGCTCATGCTCATCCGCGACCAGCTCAACCTCACCGCGCTGAATCCGCTCGTTGGGCCCGTCGTTGCCGGGGACGTGCGCTTCCCGGACATGTCGGCCCCGTTCGATGAGTCGCTGCGCGCCCTCGCCCGTGAGGTCGCCGGTGCGGTGGGCGTGCCCCTGGAGGATGGCGTGTATGCGGGGCTGACCGGCCCGACCTACGAGACCCCCGCCGAGGTGCGCATGCTCGAGCGCATGGGGGTGGACGCGACCGGGATGTCGACGGTGGCCGAGGTCATCGTGGCGCGGGCGATCGGGATGCGCGTCCTCGGCATCACCTGCATCACCAACCCCGCGGCTGGGCTGAGTCACCAGCCGATCCACCACGATGAGGTGATCGAGGTGACGGCGAAGGCCGCCGCGGACTTCGAGCGGCTGGTGGAAGGGGTCGTCCGCGCCCTGTAGGGCTGGGCGGGGCCAGCGCCGGGCGCGCGTGAAGGCGCCCGGCGGGCGAAACCCTAAAAGCGGAAGCCGAGCGTGACCGGGATCATCTGGTACGTCGACTTCTCGGCCGTCTGTCCCGCGACCGCATCCGGGGTGATGCTGAACTGGTGGAATCGGGCCTCGAGGAAGAACCCGGTGTTCATCCCCAGGCGAATCCCGGCACCGGCGTTGAAGCCGAACCCGTTGGCGCTCTCGCTCTGGACCGTGCTGCCGACGGTCTGTGTGGCCGTGAGCCGATAGGCACCAAAGCCGCCAAGCAGGTAGGGGGTGAGCCCACCCTGCTTCTTGCGGCCGAGCAACACGGCGGCAGCCCCGGCGTACGTGACGCCATTGGTCAGGTCGTCATCCGGGTCGGCGTTCACCGAGCCCAGGAACTCATCCGTGTAGTCGGAGCGATGGTAGGCGAACTCGCCGCGGACCGCCCACACGTTGCGATCCGGTTCGTACTGCAGGTAGGCCGCGCCGTGGGCCCCTGTCTTGGTATCCGATGCGAAGTCCCCAATCGGGAGGGTCGCCCCAACGGCGAGCCCGACGCTCACCGGCCGGCGAGGTGCCTGTGCGCCAAGGTCGGGCGCGGCGGCGGCGACGAGCAGAACCAGGCCAGCGGGGATAACCGGGCAACGCATGCAGGCTCCTTGCGTGGAGGTGGGCATCTGACGACGGACACGGCGGGGCGAGGGTCACCACTACCCCTGCCGATCCTAACGAAGGCAGGACCGAGCAGGACAGGGGTGCTCCCAGGCGTCCACCAGGACGCGCCCAACCGAACCTGGCTAACCTGTGGCGCTGGCCCCACGCCACGCCGTGATCCGGCGCACGCTCAGCGCGCGGCCACCGTCGGGAGCCCGATCACGCGACGCCGGAACTGCTGGAAGCGCTCCGAGTCGCTCCGGAGCCCCCGCAGCGAGCCCGCGGGCAGGCGGGAGATCTCCGCCTCGCTCGCGCGCACCCGGTCCTCCTCCAAGGGGTGGGTCGAGAACCACCCCTGCATCCCGCTGGGACGTTCCTCGCGCTCCTTGAGCAGGATGCGGAACATCTCGGGGATCCCGCGCGGGTCGATGCCGGCGCGCGTCACATACTGCACGGCGACGCGGTCGGCCTCGGTCTCGTCGTCCCGCGAGAACTTGGCGAACAGGGCCCCACCACCCAGTTGCACGGCGGTGTTGGTGATCCCGTAGTCGCACACGTTCGTGAGGATGCACGCCAGCGTCAGCCCCACATTCGCCCGCTGGCTCGTCTGCATCTGCTGCACGCTGTGGCGCATGGTGACATGCCCGATCTC
>JAEUJL010000473.1 GCA_016794835.1 Gemmatimonadota bacterium
GCCGGGGGCTGGCTGGCGGACGTGGTGGCCACGTGGGATGCCGCCGTGGACGTGGCCGCGCCGATCCAGCGCACCCTGGTGGAGCGTCCGCCCGCGGCCATTGGCGAGGGGGAGACGATCGCCGCGGGCGTAGACGCTGCCCTCGATGAACTGCGCACGATCCGCGATGGGGGGAAGGACGCGATTGCGCAGATCCAGTCCTTCGAGCGCGACCGCACCGGGATCGCGAGCCTCAAGGTGGGCTACAACCGCGTCTTCGGGTACTACATCGAGATCAGCAACGCCAACAAGCACCTCGTCCCCGAGGATTACCAGCGCCGGCAGACCCTGACCGGCGGGGAACGGTACGTCACGCCGGCGCTCAAGGAGTACGAGGAGAAGGTGCTCACCGCGAGTGAGCGGATCGAGAGCCGGGAGCGGGAGTTGTTCGAGGCGTTGCGGGCGGCCACGGGACGCGAGATTCGTCGCCTCCAGGCCATCGCCGACCGCCTCGCGCGGCTCGACGTGCTGTCCACCTTTGGGGAGGTCGCGGCCACCGAGCGGTACGTGCGGCCCGAGGTGACCGAGGGGTTCGACCTCGAGATCGTCGGCGGGCGCCACCCCGTGGTGGAGCGGATGATGCCGCGGGATCGCTTCATCCCCAACGACGTGACGCTGACGAACGAGGCGCGGCTGATTGTCCTGACCGGCCCGAACATGGCGGGCAAGTCCACGATCCTGCGGCAGATCGGGCTGGTGCAGCTGATGGCGCAGGTCGGGTGTTTCGTGCCCGCCACGCGCGCGCGCCTGGGGATCGTCGATCGACTCTTCACCCGCGTGGGCGCGAGCGACAACCTGGTGCGCGGCCAGTCCACCTTCATGGTGGAGATGGCCGAGACGAGCGCGATCCTGCATACGGCCACGCGACGATCGCTCGTGTTGCTGGACGAGATCGGGCGCGGGACCTCGACGTACGACGGCGTCTCGATCGCGTGGGCCGTGAGCGAGCACCTGCATGACCAGGTGGGATGCAAGACGGTGTTTGCCACGCACTATCATGAACTGACGCAGCTCGCCGACGAGTTGTCCGCGCTGCGCAACTGGAACGTGGCGGTGCGGGAAGTGGGGGACCAGGTCTTGTTCCTGCACCGGCTGCAGCCCGGGGGGGCGGACCGTTCGTACGGGATCGAGGTGGGGCGCCTCGCCGGACTCCCACCGGCGGTGATCGCCCGCGCCCGCGAGGTCCTCAAGTCCCTCGAGGGGGAACAGCTGGCCGCCGCGCTGGAAGCCGGAGGCGCCCGGCATCGAGCCGTGATCCGCCCTCCCGCGCCCTCGCAACTCACGCTGTTCACGGTCGAGCCGCACCCCGTGGTGCTGCGCCTCCGGGCCCTGGACCCCAACGGCATCACCCCCCTGGAGGCGCTCCGCCTGCTGGATGAGCTGGCGCGGCACGCCCACGAGACCTGACGCCTTACATTCCCGCCATGTTCGCTTCCCGGTATTCCCTCACCGTCCTGTGCACCCTCGTGCTCGGGATCACCGCCTGCGACAAGGTCTCCGAGACGGTCGCGCGGCTGCGCGGCCCGGATACCAGCCCCCCGGATTCCCTGCCGGAGCTGCTGAACGACTCCCTGCCGTTCGACTATCCCGTCGGGCTGTACCTCCAGCTGATCGACGACAGCGTCACGCTGCGCCTTCACGTGGATGAATTCGGGGCGCCGGTGCCCGAGAGTACGGTGGTGGAGCGCGGTGCCAAGTACGCGCAGTTCGACTCGGCGGCGCTGACCGGGTCCCGCGAGCTGCGCTTTCGGCCCGCGCGTCGCAAGGGGAAGGCGGTCCCGTACACCGTGCTGTTCCCCATCCAGTTCCGCGTGCCCACCCTGCCGGTGGCGCCGGTCGCGGTGGACACCACCAAACGTTAGGCACGATGCGCATCACGGTGCTCCTGGGCGGGACCTCGGCGGAACGGGACGTGTCGCTGGCGTCCGGGCTGCGCATCGCGGCGGCGCTGCGCGAGCGGGGCCACACGGTGACGGCGATCGACACGGCCCATGGGCCGCTGCTGCCCGCGGAGGAGCAGGCGATCCTCGCGGGCGGGGTGATGAAGACCGTCCCGCCGGACGTCCAGGCGCTCGCGCGGCTGGAACGGTCGCTGCCGGCGTCGATGGCCAAACTTCCGCAAGCTGACGTGATCTTCCTGGCCCTGCACGGCGGGCGTGGGGAGGACGGGACGCTCCAGGCGCTGCTCGACCTGGGCGGCATTCCGTATACCGGCAGTGGGCACCTCGCGAGTGCCCTGGCCATGGACAAGGACCTGACCAAGCGGCTCCTGCGTGAGGCGGGGGTGCCCACCCCCACCTGGCGGATGGCGCCGGTGGACACGGCCGACGTGATGATGACCTTGGGCTATCCCTGCATCGTGAAGCCGTCCAAGCAGGGGTCGACGGTCGGGCTTTCGCTCGTGCGGTCGTCCGAGGAGCTGCAGCCGGCGATCGACCTGGCGGCGCAGTTCGACGACGAGGTGATGGTGGAGCAGTTCATCGCCGGCCGGGAGCTGACGGTGGCGATCCTGGGCGATGAAGCCCTTCCGGTGGGGGAGATCATCCCCAAGCACGAGCTGTACGACTATGAGTGCAAGTACACGCCGGGGATGGCGCGCGAGGTCTTTCCGGCCGACCTGACGCCGGGGGAGGCACAGACCGTGCAGGAGCTCGCGTTGCGTGCCTTTCGGGCCCTCAAGCTCCGCGGGTGCGCGCGCATCGATTTTCGCATGGATGCGGCGGGGACGTTCTGGTGCCTGGAGGCGAACACGCTGCCCGGGATGACCCAGCTCAGCCTCGTGCCGCAGGCGGCGGCGGCGGCCGGGATCTCGTTTCCGGAGCTGTGCGAGCGTATTGTTGCGCTGGCCCTGCCATCTGGAGCGTAGACGTCCCATGGGAACGACACCGTTGTTGACTGCCGCGCTGGCCGGGGTGCCCATGGGGATCCAGCGGCAGGGGGTCTGGTCCGGTCGCCGGCAGCTGTTCGTGCGCTTCGCCGGGCCGGCGGAGACGGCGACGATGTACAGCGCGGACGCCCTGGCACGCGAGCTCAACCGTGGGGTGGAGCGGACGACGTTCCACTCGATTTGCATCGCGGGACGGGACGCCCTGGCCAACGAGGAGTACCTGGCGGCGGCGTTTCGACAGGTGACGTCGAAAGTGCCGGTGATGGTCGATACTGATGGGCAGCGTCCGGACGCGATTGCGGCGCTGCATGGCTTTCTCCAGATGGTGCAGGTGACCATCGAGACGCCGGGTCCGGGGGCGGCGACGGACCGGGTGTGGGAGACGGTGCAAGCGGCCGCCCGCCTGGGCTGTGCGCATGCCGTGGTGGTGGTAGGCGGGGATGACACGAGTGACGCCGATTATTTGCAGATCGTCGAGGGCGCGAGGGCTGCCAGTGCGGAGACGGCGGTGGTGCTCCACCCCGGCCCGGCCGCGGAAAAGGGGATGCTCGACCGTCGCTGGAGCGTCCTGCTCGAGCATGCGATGGCGCGTCACCCCGATGTGCGTGTGGCGTACCGGCTCTCCGGCCCCGCCACGATCCGGTGACGGATCGGCGCGGACGGAACATCGGTGACGTCCTCGCGATAGATATCAGCAGGTGTGGGTGGGCAGGCTCCCGCGATTCCGGTGGTTATGGCCGTCTCCTTCAACGATGAGCACGACGCCCCGCGGCTGACGCGCGCGGTGCAGTGGTTGATCGCGATCAACGTCGCGGTCTACTTCGTGCAGCTCACGGTGGTCGGGGATGCCAACATGCTCCCCGCCCTCGGCTTCCAGGCGCACCGGCTCTCGGATGCGTGGTGGACCATTGTCACCTACATGTTCGTGCACGCGGGGTTCTGGCACCTCGTGATGAACATGTTCATGCTCTACTCGTTTGGTCCCCGCCTGGAGCATCGCTGGTCGGCGGCGGAGTTCACCAAGTTCTACCTCATGTGCGGCCTGGGGGGGTGGTTGTTCCACCTCGTCTTTGCGCGCGACGCCCTTGTGGTGGGCGCCTCGGCGGCCGTGTTCGGGGTGATGGTCGCGTACGCGACCCACTGGCCCGATGATGAGGTGCTGGTGTTCGGGGTGCTGCCGCTCCGGGTGAAGACCCTCGTGGCGCTGCTGGTCGGGGTGAACCTGATCAGCGGGATGGCGACGAGCAGCCGCGGGAGCGGTGTGGCGTACCTGGCGCACCTGGGCGGGATGGCGGCGGCGTGGGTGTACCTGCGCTGGGGCTCGACCGCGGCCCGCATCGAGCGCGTGCGGCAGCATGTGAACGTTGAGCCGGACCACCCCGACGAAGCCGGGCGGATGGTGCCGCGCCAGATGCCACGGTCGCGCGAGCAGCGTGGTGGGGTCGACGACATCGTCGCGCGCAGCAACGCGGCCGTGCGTCGCCGGGAGGCGCCGATGCCGACGCCGCCGCGGCGCGCCAGCACCGTGGAGGCCCCGCGCGAGAGCGACACGGACGCCGTGCTCGACAAGATCCTGCGCGAGGGGATCGAGAGCCTGACGGCCGACGAGCGTCGGCTCCTCGAGGACCGCTCGCGCGAGCTGCGCGACAAGCGCTAGTCCCTCACACGCAAGGCTGTCGTTAGGTCCACGCTTGCGTCAGGCACTGCCTGACATCGCGGCGCTCGCGCATCTCAACACCCACAAAAAAGAGCCCCCCGGGGTTCAACCCGGGGGGCGATGCCGCCACGCCGTTCTCGCGGCGGCGACAGGCCGGTGCACAAGGACACCGACCGTGATCAGAAGGTACGGCGCGGGTCCGCGGGTTGTCCAGAAGCCCCCCGAGACCCGTTTGGTCACGTTCCGGTGATAGGGGTGGCAAGTCCCGGACCAAGGGCTCGTTGATCGCCGGGCTCCGTGCCACCACATTCCCCGGACCATGCCCAAACCAGAACTCCTCGAGACCTTCGCAAACCCTTATCCGGGAAGGGACTACGAGATCCACATGACCTGCCCGGAGTTCACCTCGCTCTGCCCCCTGGGGGGGGTCGAGTCCGATGCCGCCGAGCTCGAGCTGCTCAAGGGCGGGGCCCCGGACTTTGCCACGATCGAGGTGACCTACGTGCCGGATGAGCTCTGCGTGGAGCTCAAGAGCCTCAAGCTCTACTTCTGGAGCTTCCGCAACGACGGGATCTTCTACGAGCGGGTGGTCAACCGGATCCTGGACGACCTGGCCGAGCGGGTGAAGCCGCGGTGGATGCGGGTGACCGGGGACTTCAACATCCGGGGCGGGATCAAGTCGGTGATCAGGGCGGAAACGGGGAGGCGGTAGGTGCGCCAGTGGGCGGAGGGAAGCACGCGCAACACGAGGTTCTTCAACTGATGCAGCACGAGCAGCACGAGGCTGGAGCAGCACGAGAATAGCCGGCCCTCCCCCCGAGTGTCGCTGCCGCCTCCCGTGCTCCGCCTTGGCTCTGAAGAGGGAAATCCTCGCTGCGACGTTCCCGCGGACGGTGGGCGCGCGTCTTCCCTTCGACCCCATCGAAAGGGAATCCCGTGAGCACCGTCCTGTGGGCCAATGTCCTCCATGGCGCCGACGTGAAGTCCGAGGAGACTGACCGGTACGCCCTCTACAAGCACGCCGACAAGCTGGACGCGATCACGCGCCAGCTCGGGCTCCCCGCCTTCAACGAGTTTTGCGACACCACCGACCTCCGGTTCAACACCGACGAGGATCTGCAACTCCCGGAGGGGATGACCTCCACCAACGAGTTGATGGCTCGTGATGGGGTCTGGCTCGAGGGGACCAGGGCGGTCGAGACGCTGGAGCGGCTCCTCACCCACATTCGCGAGCACCAGGTCCGGTTCGGGCTGCTGTCGAACCAGCACGACGAGGTGGTCTCGGAGCTCGAGGAGGTGATCGCCTTCCTGCGCGCCGAGCCGGGATCCGGGACGAAGTTCAACTTCAGCGTCGTGATGTAGCGCTGGGCGAACGAAGGCGCCGGGGTCAGCGTTGTGTGGGGTGAATGGCTCTTGGCTGCCCGTCCGGTACGGCCTAAGTTGTTGTCTGACAATTACCTGACTCGTATGCGGGCCCCGTTCGGGCAGTGCGCCTGAGGCGCCACCGCACGGTACGTGGAGCCTCGTTCATGCGTGTGTCACGGCTGGTGATGATCCTCGGGCTGGTGGCTGGCCCGCTGCTTTCTGCCCAGGAGCGTATCCGCTCCACGGCCGATACGGGGCGCGTCGAGCTCGCCGCTGAGGCGCTGACCTTCAGCGGGCGCGACGGCAAGACGCTGGTATCGCTCCCGCGATTCGAGGCGCCGGTGGCGATCGACGGGGAACTCTCGGAGCCCCAGTGGCAGGGGGCGGCCCGG
>JAEUJL010000511.1 GCA_016794835.1 Gemmatimonadota bacterium
CGACGTGGCCATGGGCGCCCTGGACGGCGTGCCCCTCACCGCGCTCGGGAATGCCGCGCTGCTGAATCGCGTGGACACCAAGTACATCGTGCCGGCGTCGGTGGTGCCCGCCCTCATTGCGGCCTGCGCCCCGACGTACCGTGCCCTCGTCGTGGACGGGGAACGCACCTTCCCGTACCACACACGGTACTTCGACACACCAGGACTGGCCTTCTTTCGCGACCACGTCACCGGCCGCCTGCCGCGCCGCAAGGTACGGATTCGCAGCTACGAGCGCGGAGGGCCGTGCGTCCTCGAGCTCAAGCGCAAGACGAATGGCGGTCGCACCGTGAAGCTGCGCCACGCGGTCGACACCAACGACGCGTCCGCCCTGCGCGCGCTCACGGGCGCGCCGTTCCTTGACGCCGGCACCCCCGGCCCGGACGCGATCCGCGCGACCCTCGACGTCGCCTTCACGCGGGCCACCCTCGTGAACGTCGACCTCGCGGAACGCGTCACGATCGACCTCGACCTCGCCTACGCGTCCGGGCCAGGGCAACTCACCTTCGCCGAGACCGCCATCGTCGAGGTCAAGCAGCACCGCCGCACCCGGTCCCCGGTGACGGAGCTGTTGCGCCAGGCGCGGTATCGCCCCACCCGGGTCAGCAAGTACTGCGTCGGCGTCGCGGCGCTCCTTTCCCCCATCCCGGTGCCGACCTACCGGCGCCTCCTCAGTCACCTCCACGCACCGCCCCATGCTGCCTTCCCCGGTGTTTGACCAGGTCGGCGTGACCCTCGCCGGCCTGCGGCCGAGTGACCTCGCCACCCGGCTCGCCCTGGACCTCGGGACCCTCATCGTCCTGGTGCGGGTGGTCCACTTCCGGTATTACCGGCGCTCCGACCTCTTCCTCACCTTCTTCGCGCTCAACCTCGTCGTCTTCCTGGTGACGCTGCTGTTGAACCGCGTGGAGATGACCATGGGCGCCGCGTTCGGCCTCTTCGCGGTGTTCTCGATGCTGCGCTATCGCACCGAGGGGATCACGGCGCGTGACATGACCTACCTGTTCCTGGTCATCGGCCTGGGCCTCCTCATGTCGGTCGCGCCCGGCGGTTGGCCCATCCTCCTGGCCGTGTGTGCGCTCATCGTGCTGGGCACCGTCGCCCTCGAGGCGGGGGTCCTCGCCCCGCGGGAGCGGGCACATCCCGTGATGTACGACAACATCGGCCTGGTGCACGCGGCGAGCCGCCCCGCCCTGCTCGACGACCTGCGGGCACGCACCGGGCTCGATGTGCGCCACGTCGACGTCGAGGAAATCGACTTTGTGCGCGACACCGCGCGCCTCACCATCCACTACCGCGACGCATGAGGCGCCTCCTCCTCGTCGCCCTGGTCGCGACCACCGCCGGCGCACAAACGAGCCGCAGCGACCCGACCGACCTCCAGGCCTGGTATGGTGGCTCGCTGCGCCTGGACCTGCCCGACCGGTGGCGCGCGAGTGCCGAGTACCGCCTGCGCATGGTCGACAATGCGCAACAGGTCCGGGGGTCGTACCTCACCCTCGGGGCGTCGCGCCGGGTGGCCGGCCCCCTCCGGCTCCTCTCCTCGTACCGCCTGGCGCTCGTCGACAATGGCACCTTCCACCGCATCGCCGCCGGCGCCGAAGCCGAACGTGACGTCGGCACCCTCACCCTCGGCCTCCGCGGGCTGGTGCAATACCAGAAGCAGAACTTCACCGACAACGACGAAACCAGCTCGGACGAGGACACCTTCGTGCGCGCGCGACTCGAGGTGTCCCGTCGCCTGTCCCGCCGCGTCGACCTCTACGCGTCGAGCGAGCCGTACCTCGCCTTTGGTGCCGACCACCTGGTGGACAACTGGCGGAACACCGTGGGGACCAAGCTCGAGCTGGCCAAAGGGCGGAAGCTGAACCTCTTCTACATCTATCGCCCGGACTACGCCAAGGCGACCTACAACCGGACCTTCCACGTCATTGGGGTCGACCTCGACTGGACGGTCAAGGTGGGCGGCGGCAAGGCGGGCGCTCCGCGTTAGGCCGGGCGGCACCCTCGCGCGGCTCGTCCGGCGAGGCTAGAATCCGCGTTGCCTCCCGCTCGCCCCACCGCATGGCCCTCCTCGCACGGTTGCGCCCCCTCGCAGACGGGATCCTCGTCCGTCTCACCGCCTACTACGCCGCCGTCTTCGTCGTCGGGTGGGCCGCCTGGAACATCGCACCGGCCGCCGCTCGCACCTTCCTCGAGCGCAACCTCGGGCCCGTCATGGGAGGCGCCCAACCTACGGGTGACCTCACGGCGCCGTTCACCCCGGCGGTCCCGACCCCCATGGGCTCGTCGCATGAGATGGCGATCCTCGCCATGATGGTGGGGGCGATGGCGATCGTCCTCGCCCTCCCCATGGCCTGGGTGTACATGTACACCCGCCAGAAGAAGGGATTCCAGCAGTCGGTGGTTCACACCATCGTGTTGATGCCCGCGGTCGTCGCCGCGGTGTCCTTGCTGGTGCGCAACAACACGGGACTCGCGTTTGCCCTCGCGGGGATTGTCGCGGCGGTCCGCTTTCGCACGGCGCTCGACGACTCGCGCGACGCGGTGTTCATCTTTGCCGTCAGCGCCCTCGGCCTGGCCTGCGGCGTGCACCTCGAGTTCGCCGCCGCGCTCTCGCTCCTCTTCAACCTCATCGCCCTCGGCCTGTGGTACTCGGACTTCGGTCGCACGCCGCCGGGCTTCGAGGGCGCGCGCGCCGAGGCCCACCTGCAGCGGGCGCTCGCCATCGCCAACCGCACGAGCCAGTTTGTGGCCCGGGTGGACCGGGAGGTCCTGGAGTCGCTGTCCCCGGCGCAACTCGACGCCCTCGCCCAGCGGGTGCGCAAGCGCCGTGACGAGGTCGCCCCCTCAGAGACCCCCCGCTGGACGGCACAACTCCAGGTCGTGGTGAGCGACGATGCCGGACGCCCGGCCGTCGAGAAGATCCTCGCCGATCGCACCAAGCAGTGGGAGTTTGCCCGGGCCGAGTTCCTCCCCGAAGGCACCCGGCTCACGTATCGCGTGCGTACCCGCAAGGCGATGCCCGCCCAGGAAGTCGCGACGTTCGTCGAAAGCGATGCCACACCCTACGTGGCGTCCGTCTCCGTCCAGGAGGATCCCGCATGATCCGCTTGCCCGCCCTCCTCGCCCTGTGCCTGGCGACCGCCGCCGCAAGCCACGCCCAGGAAGCGACCAAGGGAAAGAAGAAGGACGCGCCGATGACGGCCGCGGACTCGGCCGCGCGCGCCGCGAAGAAGGAGAAGGAACGGGCCAAGGACATGCGCAAGGCAAACACCCGCGCGCTGTTCGCCGAGGAACGCCCGATCGAGTTCACCCTCGTCGCGAACTATGGGGCCCTCGCTCGCGACCGCGACACGCTGTCGACCAAGCGGTTCGCCGGCACCCTGGTCTTCGCCGATTCCAGCGGCGCCGAACGACGCCTGCCCGTCACGCTGCGCACCCGCGGGCATTTCCGCCTGATGGCACGCAACTGCCGGTTTGTCCCCGTCCGCATCGAGTTCCCGGACAGCGGACGCAAGGGCACCCCCTTCGCGGGGCAGAGCGGCCTCAAGCTCGGCACCCATTGCCAGAATGGCGACCGGCGGTACGACGCGTACACCCGGCGCGAATACCTCGCCTATCGCCTGTTCAACGTCATCACCCCGATGAGCTTCCGGGCGCGCCTGGCCACGGGCACCTATGTGGACTCGGCGTCGGGCAAGGTCGTGGCGACGCACACCGCGATGTTCATCGAGAACGAGGACGACCTGGCCACCCGCATGGGAGGCAAGGTGCGCGAGATGCGCGGGGCCCTGTTCGATGACCTGCAGGCCGACCAGCTGTTGCGCGTCGTCCTGTTCGAGTACCTGATCGGGAACACGGACTTCTCGTTTGCGGCCCTGCACAACACCCGCGTCGTCCAGACCCCGGACGGGACGGTGTATCCCGTCGCGTACGATTTCGACTTCTCCGGGCTGGTCGCGGCGCACTACGCCACGCCGGACCCCCGCATGGGGATCCTCAAGGTCACCGAGCGACGATTCCGCGGCCCCTGCCGGCCGCTGGAGTCCTATCTCGCCGCGGTGGAGCCGTTCGTGGCCCGGAAGGCGGCGTTGCTCGCTGAGGTCGATCGGGTGCCGGGGATCACGAAGGACGACCGCGCGTGGGCGCTGGAGTTCCTCGGCGACTTCTTCAAGCGCGTCGAGAAGCCCCAGGACGTGAAGCGGCACATCGTGGACATGTGCGAGACACGCCCGGGGCTGTAACCCGTCGCCGGGCCGGCGCTACTCGCCGCCCGGCTTCTTGAGCTTGCCGAGGATGCCGCGCTTCACCGCATCCTTGGCCGATTCCTTCGCCGCCTCCTTCACGCCCTCCTTGAGGCCTTCCATGGCGCCCTGGCGTGCCGCGGCGACCAGCGAGTCCACGTTAAGCTGGCTCGGGTCGCACGAGGGGCTGTTCTTGCCATGCTCCTTCTCGCAGTCCTTCCTGGCCTGCTCCATCGCCTTCCCGGTCTCGGCGACGACTTCCTTCATGTCGGTCACCTTGTAGTCCGCCGGGATCTCGAAGAGCGCCGCGTCGAGGTTCGACCGCTTGAGTTCGGTCATCTCCATGACGGTCCGCGACTTCGTCACCTGTCCCTTGTCGTCGGTGTCCGTGGCGTCGATGATCGACTTGAGCACGATCCCCTTCGGGTAGTCCCGCTCGACCTCGACCAGCTTGCGGGCCGCCTCGCCGCCGAGGCGCGCCGCCCCGCGGGAGAACCGGTCGGTCCACGCCTCCCACGACTTGTCCATCGGGACATCGCTGCTGACCCAGAGGTCGGTGGTCGACTCATGCTGCGAGGACAGCTTCTTGCCGAAGACCTGCATCGACATCCGGTAGCTGCGCGTCGCGCGGTACTTCTGCGTCGCGCGACCCAGGATGCGCTCCCCGGCGCCGAGGGCGACCACGGAGAACTTCGGGTCGTTGACGTCCATCTTGATGAACGACCCCACCGCCCCCATCCCCATCCCGAGGTCCGAGGCATCCATGGTGATGGCCGTCTTGTCGTCCGGGTTGATCATCGCCATCGACGACTTTTCGGCGTCGAGCAGCATGTACCCCTTGGCCGGCATCCCCTGCTGACGGTCCAGGAAGGTCCACCGCATCTTGCCGGGGATCATCTGCACCGAGACCGAGGGCTGCGCGGCCCGGGGGTCACTGGACTCGGTCACCTTCCAGGTGAACGTCCACCCTTCGGCGCGAGGGACGGGAGTGGCGGCGAGGGTCGCCAGCGCGGCGACCGCGGCAACAAGGGGAAGGGCTCGGAGCTTCATGGGGGATCCTCCTGGGAAACGCGCTCAGGGACCGGCGAGCGCGCGGGCCCGCCGTCTACGGATGATGACGGAATCCCGGCCCCCAAGTCACTCGGGGAACCCCCGGTCTCAGGGTCGGCGGTATACCACCTTCCCGCCGACGACGGTCATCATGACCTTGGCGTCCTTCAGCTCCGCGGGGGTGAGCCGGGTCAAGTCCTGGTCGATCACGACCAGGTCCGCCAGCTTCCCGACCTCGAGCGTCCCCTTCTCCGCCTCCTCGAACGAGGCGTACGCACTCCCTGACGTGTACGCCCTGAGTGCCTCCTCCACCGTGATCTTCTGGTCCGGCACCCAGCCATCCGGGTTCCGCCCATCCAGGGTCCGTCGCGTGACCGCCGCGTAGATCCCCTCCAGGGGAGTGGCCGGGGCGACGAACCAGTCCGACCCGAACGCCAGGGTCGCATTGAGGTCGAGGAGCGAGCGGAACGCGTACGTCCGGGTGGCACGCTCGGCGCCAATCACGCGGTCGGCCCAGCGCCCGTCGTCGATCGCATGGTACGGCTGCATCGACGCAATCACCCCCAGCTCGCCAAAGCGGGCGAGGTCATCGGGGCCGATGTGCTGCGCATGCTCGATCCGGAACCGCCGATCGCGCACGCCGTTCTCCCGGGCCACCCGCTCGAAGATTCCCAGCTGGGTGCTGATCGCGCGATCGCCGATGGCGTGCACGGCCACATGCAGCCCCGCACTGTCCGCCCCCTTCACCCGCGCGTAGAGGGTCTCGGGTGGCGTGATGAAGAGCCCGGTGTCGGACGGCTTGTCGGTGAACCCCTCGAACATCGCGGCCGTGTGGGAGCCTAACGAGCCGTCCACGAAGCCCTTGAGCATCCCGATGCGGAGCCACGCGTCGCCGCGACCGGACGCAGCGATCGTGTCCCGCAACGCCTCCCACTCGCTGAGCGGCACCGCCGCGTAGATGCGCGTCGTGAGGCGCCCCGCGGCGAGGGCCCGGCGGAAGATCCCCAGCTCGTTCCACGCCCCGCCCGGGCCGAGGGCTCCCATGTGGTGCACACTGGTCACGCCGTGCGAGGCCACGTAGGCCATCGCGGCATCGAGCGCCCGATCCTCCATCGCGTCGGACGGCAGGGGCATCACCTTCGCCACCAGCTCGGCGGCATTGTCCTTGAGGATCCCGGTCGGCTCGCCGCCGGGGTGCTTCACGATCTCCCCGCCGGCCGGCGTGGGGGTGGCGCGCGTCACGCCCCCGGCGGCGAGCGCCGCCGTGTTGGCCAGCGACATGTGGCCGTCCAGCCGGTTGATGAACACCGGATGGTTGGGGGTGACGCTGTCGATCCACTCCTTCGTTGGCAACTCGCCACCCCAGAGCGTGTGGTCCCAGTCGCCGTTGGTGATCCAGGTACCCGCCGGCACGGTCTGCGCGAAGGCGCCGATGCGGCGGACGAACTCCTCCCGGGTCGATGCGTCGCGCAGCTGCACCGAGCTCAGGCCGAACCCGCCGTCGATGAAGTGCACGTGGGCATCGATGAAGCCCGGCACCACCATGCGGCCGCCGGCATCCACCAACTCCGCGTTGCCGGCCAGCTTGCGGATCTCGGCGCTGGACCCCACCGCGGTGATCCGCTCCCCGGCCATCGCCACCGCGTCGGCCCACGGGCGCTGCTGGTTGCCCGTCCACACACGCGCATTGACGATCGCGAGCGTCACCGCGCCGCCCGCACGCTGTCCGGCGTCCCGCGTCATGTCACAGGCCGCCGTGAGCAGGCACGTCACCGCGCCAAGGGTGCGATACCACATGGGGATCCCTCAGGAGGAGGTGAGCGGTCGTGTGGATCGGGACCACGGCGCCGCGCCTACCGGCGCTCGATCGCGTCCCGGATGTCGAGCAGGATCTCGAAGTACAGCTGCTCGCGACGATACGCAAAGTCGAGGCTCTGCATCTGGCCGTCGTCACCGGTCGCCTTCGCACGTTCAAAGGCGTCCTTGTACATGTCGTCGAGGTTGGTCAGGATGCGATCGCGGGAACGGGACATACGCGTCTTCTCGATGGCTCGGGGGGTCAACCGTGGAGGCTCCTCGATGGCAGGCGGTCGGTCGGGCTTCGACTCGATCGCCTCCAGCAGGTATTTCTTCGCGGCGCCCATGAACAGGCGGCGTGGATTGAGGGGCTCCGGCACGCGCGGAATCTAGCGCGAGACCCTGCGGGGAGAGGGCGCCGGTCATCCCGTCCTGCCCTCACCGACGGTGGAACACCGCCTCCTCGACCACGCGACCGCCCTTGAGGTGCTCCACCACGATGCGCTCGAGCAGCGCCGGGGTGACGCCGGCGTACCAGACCCCCTCGGGGTAGACCACCACGATCGGACCCCCGGCACACACGCCCAGGCACGGCGTCTCGCCCCGCTTGACGCGCGAGGGACCAAAGAGGAGGTCTTCCCGCTGGAGGAGCGCGGCCAGGTGCGCGTAGAGCGCCCTCCCCTGCCGATCCGGCGTGCAGAAGCCCCCCGTGCAGACGAGCACGTGGTGCCGATAGGACTCCATGAAGGGCCGGCCGACCGACGGCAAGGTTCTGGGCGGTGACACGAGAGACAACGTAGCGCCCCCAGCCCCGTGGCGGCGGTTGGCGGGACCCCTTTCGCGCTGCCATCATTGCCGGACCCTTCCTGACTCCCCATGCCGCGCCCCCGACTCCTCCTGCTCGCCCTGGCCGCCAGTCCCTTCGCCAGTGTCGCCCAGTCCGGCAGCAGTCCTCGCCCCGCCGTCGATGCGGTCTTTGCGAGCATCGACGCCAAGGGACCAGGCTGTGCCGTGGGGATCGGTGAAGGTGGCCGGTTGACGTACGCCCGCGGGTTCGGGATGGCCGATATCGAGCATGGGGTCTCGATCACCGCCTCGACCCCGTTCTACATCGCCTCGACCTCCAAGCAGTTCGCCGCGTTTGCGATCGTGCTGCTCGCGCGCGATGGCCGGCTGTCCCTGGATGACGAGGTCCGGAAGCACGTCCCGGAGCTGGCCGACTTCGGCACCCCCATCACGATCCGGCACCTGCTGCACCACACCTCCGGGTTGCGCGACTACTTCGAGGTGCTGGGGAGTCGTGGGTGGCCGTTTGACGGCACGCTCACCGAGGAGGAGTTCCTGCGGATCGTCGGTCGGCAGCGCGAGCTGAACTTCCCGCCGGGCAGCCAGCACCTGTACAGCAACACGGGATACGTGCTGTTGTCGATCATCGTGCAGCGCGTGCGCGGGCAGTCGCTCCGCCAGTTCGCCCAGGAGCGCATCTTTGCGCCCCTCGGGATGGAGCGGTCGGTCTTTCGTGACGACCACCGCATGCTCGTCCCCGACCGGGCCCTCGCCTACGAGATGATCCCCGGGAATGCCCTGCGGCTCTCCGTGCCGCAGTTCGATGTCGTCGGCGACGGCGGGTTGTACGCCTCGGTCGAGGACCTCGTGCGATGGGCGGGGAATGCCTACACACCAAAATCAGGCGACGCCCGCGACTGGGCGACCCTCATCACGCGCGGCGTGCTGACCAGCGGGGACACCATCCCGTACGCGCTCGGCATCAGCCACGGCACCTGGGGCGGGCGCGCCACGCTCGCCCATGGCGGGGCCTTCGGGGGCTATCGCGCGGAATTGCTGCGCGTGCCCGAGGCCCGGCTCGACGTGGCGGTCCTCTGCAACTTCGCCGGGGCCGACCCCACCGGGTACGCCCGCCGCGTGGTCGACGCCCTGCTCCCCCCGCGGCCGGCCGCGGCCACCGCCACCGCGGGACGCACCGCGGTGCGCCCCGAGGAGGCCGTCCCGACCGGGACCTGGCTGGCGCGCTGGACGGAGCGCTGGGTGCGCATTGCGCGGGACGGCGATTCGCTCGTCGCGTCCGGGCCGTTCGCGCGCACGCGGGTCCTCCTCACGGACCGCGGCGTGGAGATCCCCTCCCAGCGGATCACGATCCAGCGACACCCGACCCGCGCCGGGGAGTGGGAGATGTCGTTAGGCGGCGCCGGCCGCGAGCCCCTCGTCCCCATCGACACGACCGTGCCCCGCCAGGGCGCCATCGCCGCCACCATGGGCGAGTTCACCAGTCCCGAGAGCGAGGGGCGCCTCACGCTCATCGTGGAGAGCGGGCAGCTGACGCTCCGCCGCCCCGGTGTGCCGCCCACCCGGCTCGCCCCGCTCGGCCCCAACCGCTTCACCGCCGGACCGGTCGTCGTCACGATGCTCGGGCAGGCCCCCTTCGACTCCCTCCGGGTGTCCAGCCCGCGGGCCTCGCGCGTGAAATTCGTCCGCGTCACGAGATAGTCGCGCGACGCGCCGGTTATCTTCCGGCACCCCGGAGGAAATCCATGAGTGAACCCATCCCGGCGCGCGGATACGCGCGCCCTGACGTCCTCGTCTCGACCGCCTGGCTCGCCGACCACCTCACCGACCCGTCGATCCGCATCCTCGAGAGCGATGAGGACGTGCTCCTGTACGACATGGGGCACATCCCCGGGGCACAGAAGATCGACTGGCACACCGACCTCAATGACCGGGTGCAGCGCGACTACGTCTCGCGCGA
>JAEUJL010000768.1 GCA_016794835.1 Gemmatimonadota bacterium
CGCGCGCGACGACCGCCATTCGCGCACAACTCGGCGCGGGCGCCGTCCGCGCGGTGACGGGGATCGTCCCCGCGTTCAGCGAGGATTTCGGCGCGTTCCAGGAGCGCATCCCGGGTGTCTTCTACTTCCTGGGCGTGTCGAACGCCGCCAGGGGATGGGTCGGGATGCCACACGCCCCGGAGTACGTCGCGGACGAAGGCGCCCTGGCCGTTGGCGCCCGCGCGATGGCCGCGGTCTTGCTCGATCGACTCGCCTCGCCCTGACCGACGCACGCCCCCGGGCCGGCGCGGCCTGGAGGCGTCGAGTCGTCGGAGCCTAACGCTGGAAGTACATCGCCCGCGCAGGCCGCGGATCCGGGAAGAGCCGCGCGGCATCCTTGCCGCTGTACAACACGCCATTGAGCATGACGCGATCGATGCGTCGTGCGTTGCGGATGTCGACGAGCGGGTTGGCCTCCAGGATGACCAGGTCCGCGAGCTTTCCCGGCTCCAGCGAGCCAAGCTGGCGATCCAACCCGAGGTAACGCGCCGACGCGATCGTCGCGAAGGTCAACGCGTCGAGAGGGGTGAACCCACCCTTCACGAACAACTCCAGCTCCCAGTGCTTGTCGAGCCCGTGCTGTTGGCCGTGCCCACTCCCTTGCAGCGACACGCCGGCCGCCGCGAGCTTCTTCAGTTCGGCTGCCATCTCCACCGCGTAGATGTCGTCGTCGAAGAAGTGCGTGGGACGCCGTCCGGCCAGCATCTGGTCCCGACGGAAGAACTGGAGGACCTTCGGGTCCTCCCAGAGCCGTTCCGACTGTCGATACAACGTCTCGCCCTGCGGCCCGTTGTAGGAGACGATGAGTGTCGGGGTATTCCCCGCCCCGCTGGCCGCCCAGAGGCGCGTGACGTCGTCCTGGATCGGCGTCAGGCCAATGGTGTGCTCGAGCCCGGTGACGCCGTCGAGCAACATGGTGAAGTTCATCGGCGGGTCGACGGCCGTCTCCGCCACCACGTTCACCCCGAGGGAACGCGCCGCCTCGTACAGCTGCTGCCGCGCGGCCCGACCGAACTGGACATAGTCCTTGAGCGCTGTCGCCCCATGGTCCTTGTTGAAGCGGACGATCTCCTCGGCGTCCGCGAACGACGTGATCGGGCGGAAGATCTTTGGCCGGTAGGTGCGCAGGCCGTAGATCGGGTTGCCCGTGGAGAACAGGCGCGCCCCGGGAATGGCGCCACTCCGCTGCAGGTCCGAGACGAGGAAGTCCTTGTGCACATTCCCGTAGACCTCGTACATCGTCGTCGTGCCGTACGCGAGGTTCGCGAGCAGCCCCTGGTGCCGTTGTTCGACGGTGTGGAGGGTCGAGAGCGCGGGGTTGTAGTGTGCGTGCGCGTCGATCATCCCGGGGATCACCGTGCGGCCCCGAAGGTCGAAGGTGCGTGCGCCGGCGGGGACGCGCACGGCGGGGCCGACGGCCGTGATCGTGTTGCCCGTGATGATGACCGTGGCGCGTTCATGTACGGTGCGACGCGCGTCCATCGTCACGACGCGCGCGTTGGTGAGCGCGATCGTCCCGCTCGGGCGATCGACGGGAAAGTCGAACGACAGGTCGGTGCGCGTCGGTGACCCACGCGCGGCCACGATCTCGCCAACGGCCTTCTCGTAGTAGCCCGTTCCCCGGGTCCAGTGCACACGAGCGCCGTCGCGCGACCAGCCGATGTATCCGCCGTCGTTGGGATCGACCCGGAAGGCCGGTCCCTGCTGGTCGTAGGCGCTGATGGTGACGGTGCGTCCGGCAAAGGCGAAGGGCGTCACGAAGCTCCGCTGGTATTCACGGAAGGCGACCCAGCGGCCATCGGGCGAGACGTGGGCCGTGACGGCGTGCGGGAAGGCATACAACGTTTCCTTGCCCTCGCCATCGAGGCGCACGCGCCGGAGATAGAGGGTGTCACCCGCAAACTCCGTGTAGTGAATCCGGCTACCGTCGGCTGTGAAGCTCACGCCCGGCGGTTGCCCGGCGATCCCCATGTGGGTCGACCCTGCCATGGACACCCCCGCGACGCGACGCTCCGACCCGTCGGGACCTCGCACCATGAGGTCAAAGGTGAGCTGCTCGTCGAGCGTGGTTTCCCCACGCTGCAACTCCCCCGCTCCCCGGATGTAGGCCAGCGACCGCCCGTCCGCCGAGAGGGCCAGGGACCCGTACTGGGACGGCACCGCCGTGAGGCGCTGCGGCGTGCCACCGCCGAGGGGGCGCGACCAGACCGCCCCGAGCGAGTCATCGTCCCAGGTGGCGTAGTACAGCGTGCGGCTCGCGGGGTCGAAGACCGGGCTCGACTCATGCGCGGCACTGTTGGTCAGGTTGGTGCGCTGCGCCCCGGCCATCAGGTGCAGGTCGCCCAGCGCCTCGTACACCACCCCACCTTCCACCGCGATCCCGAAGCGGTGCGATCGCGTGCGTGTGGTTCCCTCGGCAGGGACCGCGACCGGGAACGCCAACCGCTGTGCCAGTTGTCGCTGCACAGGCGCGGCAAAGGGCAGCTCCCGGACGGCACCGCGCCGCGTATGCACGGCGATGAGCTTGCCGTCGCGTGCGAGCACGATTTCCGACCCATCCGGGGTGAAGCTCATCTGGGGGTACGCGCCGTATCCCGTGCCGGCCCCTGCTTCCTGGCGGTCACGATCCAGCGCGGGCAGGAGCACGCGCTCGATCCCGGTTCCCAACTCGCGCAGCACGAGCTGCGTGACCTTGTCGTCGCGATGGGCGTAGGCGAGGTAGCGACCATCGCGTGACAGGGTGGGTGAGAAGGCCCCGCCGGGGCGTGCCACCAGGGTGGATGTCTCCCCGGTGCGCAGGTCGTACGCGCGCACCTGAAAGCCGGTCGCGTAGACCTCGCCCGCCGGAATGGAGTAGTACACCTTACCGCCGGCCTCCACGAAATGCGTGGGCGGGTTGAACACCCCCGGGCGCACGAATTCGAGCCGGTTCCCCCACTGGTCCAGGCGCACGGCAGAGAATCGGGCGCCGAGGTCCATGACAGTCGCAAAGAACGCACGACCGTCGGCCGACCAGGCACCCCCTGCGGTCCACTGCGATCCCTTCGACAGCTGCTCCACCTGGTCGCTCCCCCGGGTGAGCGCCCAGAGGGCGTTCGTCCCGCCACGGTCCGAGGTGAACAGGATCCGCGTGCCATCGGGACTATATCGCGGCTGCATGTTCCAGCTGTTGCCGCTCGTGAGGGCGCGAGCCGCTCCGGCGGCGCCTGGCGCTCCCGCCTCGCCGGTGGCGAGTGGCATTTCGTACAGGTGGCCGAGGAGGTCGAACAGCACAAAGCGTCCGTCCGGCGAGACGTCCACGTTCATCCACGTCCCGCGGCTCGCCGTGAAGTCGAGCCGCTGTCCCGGGACCCGCACGGTATCGACGCGCCACGCCTGGGCCCCCTGGGCCGCGAGGGTCAACGGGAGGAGCAGCGGCACGAGGGAGTGGACGAATCGGCACACGAGAGTCGGGGGTGAGGGCACGCCGAAGATGCGACGCCGCGGCCCATCCCGCGAGCGGAATCCGGCGGGTCCGGGGGTAGATTTCCCGCCGTCCTTCCAGCGCTGGCCGCCCTTGTGGACCGGCCCGAGCCTGGATCGCCCGAACTCCCGTCCCTGCGCTCAATGATTCAGCAGCCACCAGGCAGCCGTCGCGCACCCCGCGGTGCCGCCCTGCTCCTCGTCCTGGTCCCCGCACTCGCCGTGGCGCAACGCCCCCGGACCCCGGCACCCGCCGCCCCGGCCACGACGCCCTATGCGGCAACGGTCTACAGCTCCCCAACGGCGACCCGCGCGGCATTCAAGGGGATGTACTGGCGCAATGTCGGCCCGATCCGCGGCGGGCGCGTGGATGCCGTCGCCGGGGACCCGACCCGCCCCATGGTCTTCTACCATGGCGCCGTGAACGGCGGGGTCTGGAAGACGGTCAACGGCGGGGCTTCATGGCTCAACATCACCGACGGCAAGACCGACATCTCGTCGGTAGGCGCCATCGCGGTGGCCCCATCGGACGCGAACGTGATCTACGTCGGCACGGGGGAGTCGCAGCTCCGTGAGGACCTCACCTTTGGCACGGGGGTCTACCGCTCCACCGATGCCGGGGACACGTGGCAGCACCTGGGGCTCACCGACACGCACCAGATCACGGACGTCGTCATCGACCCGCGGGATCCCGATCGCGTCTTTGTGTCGGCGATCGGGCACGCCTTTGGCCCGAACGCGGAGCGTGGCGTGTTCCGCACGACGGATGGCGGCAAGAGCTGGAAGAAGGTGCTGTTCCTCAACGACTCGACCGGGGCCAATGACCTCTCGATGGATCCGTCCAACCCGCGGATCCTCTACGCCACCATGTGGAAGTTCCAGCGGACCCCGTGGTCGATGGACGCCGGCGGCGGGCGCAGCGGGATCTGGAAGACCACGGACGGCGGTGACACCTGGACCGAGCTGACCTTCAACGCGGGGATCCCGCGCAAGCCGTTAGGCAAGATCGGCATCGATGTCTCACCGGCCAACCCGCGGCGTGTCTACGCGAGCATCGAGGCGCCGGACTCGTCCGGCGGGATGTTCCGCTCGGACAACGCCGGTGAGACCTGGCAGCGCGTGGGGAGCGACCCGCGGCTCTGGGTCCGCGCCTGGTACTACAGCGCCGTCACCGCCGACCCGCAGGACGAGAACGCGGTCTACGTGATGAACCTGCAGGTCATGCGCTCCACCGATGGCGGACGCACCTTCCAGACGGTGCGCGTCCCGCACGGGGACACCCACATCATGTGGATCGACCCGAAGGACAACAAGCGCCTGATCAATGGCAACGATGGCGGCGCGGTGATCTCCTTCGACCGCGGGCAGACCTGGTCGACGATGTCGAACCAGCCGACGGCGCAGTTCTACCATGTCACGACCGACAACCAGTGGCCCTACCGCATCTACGGGGCGCAGCAGGACAACTCCGCCGTCTCGGTGCTGAGCCGGTCGGATGACGGCGGGATCGGGGAACGCGACTACTACAACACCGCCGGGTGCGAGAACGCGACGATCGCGATCGACCCGCGCGACCCGATGATCACCTACGGTGGCTGCTACATGGGGATGTTCTCCCGCTACGACCACCGCACGCGGCAGGAGCGGGACATCTCCGTCGGCCTGATGAACTACGACGGGTACGGGGCGGGCGAGGTGCCGCATCGCTTCCAGTGGACCTTCCCGGTCCTGATCTCCCCGCACGACCCGAGCACCCTCTACGTGACGTCGCAACATGTCTGGCGCTCACGCAACGAAGGGGCGAGCTGGGAACGCATCTCCCCGGACCTCACGGTGGCCGACCCCAACACGCTCAAGCGCACGGGCGGCCCGATCCACGGGGAGATGACCGGGGCCGAGTGGTATGCGACGGTCTACGCGTTCATGGAGTCGCCGGTCGAGAAGGGGGTGTTGTGGGCCGGCTCCGATGACGGGAAGGTGCACATCTCCCGCGACAACGGCGCCACCTGGCAGGACGTGACGCCGCCGGCGTACGGCAAGTTCACCCGCACCGCACACATCGACCCATCGCCGCACAGTGGCGCGGTCGCCTACATCGCGGCCAACCGGTACCAGCAGGACGACTTCACCCCATACCTCTGGAAGACGGCGGACTACGGGAAGAGCTGGACGTTGATCACCCGGGGGATCCCGTCGAACGCCTACTCCCGCGTCGTGCGCGAGGATCCCAAGCGCCGGGGCCTGCTCTACTCAGGCTCCGAGCTCGGGGTCCACGTCTCGTTCGACGACGGCGCCAGCTGGGAGCCGCTGCAGCTCAATCTTCCGCGCGTCAGCGTCCGCGACCTCAAGGTGCACGACAACGACCTCATCGCGGCCACGCACGGCCGTGCCTTCTGGGTCATTGACGACCTCTCGCCGCTCCGGCAGCTGGCGGACAGCGTCACGACAAAACCGGTGCACCTTTTCCAGCCGGCGACGGCGGTGCGATGGCGTGGGGGCCCGCGGGGCGGCACCAACGCCGCGGGGAGCAACCCGTACGGTGGCGCGTACATCGACTACTGGTTCAAGGAACGCCCGACGGGCGAGGTGAAGCTCGAGTTCGTCGACCCGGCCGGCAAGGTGGTGCGTTCGTTCAGCAGCACGGCGAAGAAGCCCGACTCCCTCAAGACGACGGCCGACTCCCTCGCGAAGAAGGTGGACGACGAAAAGGCCGGCGCCCTGGCCTTCATGCCGGGCACCGACCAGGTACCGATGCGTGCCGGCTCCAACCGCTTTGTCTGGGACCTGGAAGTCGAGGAACCCAAGCGTCTGCCCAACACGGTGATCGACTTTGGCACCACGAGCGGCCCGCGCGTCCCGCCGGGGACCTACACCGTGCGGCTGATCGCCGGCAAGGATTCGCTGACCCGCCGGTTTGCGGTCATCGCCGATCCGCGCGTCAAGAGCACCACGGCGGAACTCACCGAGCAGTACGCCGCGGCGCTGCGCGTCCGCGACCGGATCACCGAGATCACCGAGAACTCGCAGCGGACCGAGGACGTCCAGCAGCAGATCGACAAGCGCGTGGCGCAGGCCAAGGACCAGGCGTTCGCGAAGCGCGTGGACTCGCTGGCGAAGGACGTGCGCGGGAAGTTCGAGAAGGTGCGCGAGGAGTTGTACGAGATCGGCTGCCACGTGGACCAGTGCACGCTCGACATGCCGATCAAGCTGTACAACATGTTCATCACCCTGAACATGCAGGTGCAGACCGGGGACTACGCGCCGACAAAGCAGCACGGCGAGATCTACAACGACCTCAACGGGAAGCTGCAGGTGCAGCTGCAGCGACTGCAGGCGCTCGAGGTGAATGAGCTGGCGGCGCTCAACAAGCTCCTGCAGGAGGTGGGCCTGCCCCCGGTGTACGTCGCGCCGCGGAAGACGATTTCGTAGGGACGGAAGGGACGCGGGACGCAGGACGTGGGACGTGGGACGTGGGACGCAGGACGTGGGACGCGGGACGCAGGGGCCCGCGACTTGCGACCTGCGCCCTGCGTCCCGCCCACACGGGCCGACGACAACACTAGGCCGGGGAGGCGCCTGGTGCTGCCTTGCGGCCGATCAGCTTGTTCGACAGGTCATCGAGCATCGTGTAGACCACCGGCACGATGAACAGGGTCAGCAGCGTGGAGGTGATCAGCCCGCCGATCACGGCATGCGCCATCGGCGCCCGCTGCTCCGCTCCTTCGCCGAGGGCAAAGGCCAGCGGCAACATGCCGAAGATCATCGCGGCCGTCGTCATGATGATCGGTCGCACCCGGATCCGCGCCGCATTGAGGATCGCGGTGCGGCGGTCGATCCCGCGTTCGCGCTCCTTGTTCACGAAGTCGATCAGCAGGATCCCGTTCTTCGTCACGAGCCCCATCAGCATGATGATCCCGATCATCGACATCACGTTGAGCGACCCGCCGGTCACGAGCAGGCCGAGGGCCACCCCAAGGAACGACAGCGGCAACGCCAGCATGATCGACAACGGCTGGATGAACGAGCCGAAGATCGACGCGATGATCAGGTAGATGAACACCACGGCGAGGACCAGGGCCTCACCCACGTACCCCTTGGTCTCGGTGAGGTTCTGCACGTCCCCGCCAAAGATGGTGCGATAGCCGGTGGGGAGCCCGATGGCGTCGATCTTCGCGCGCGCGTCGTCCGCCACATTCCCCATCTGGAAACCGGGGAGGACCCCCGCCGAGATGGTCACGCGACGCTCGAGGTATCCGCGCTCGATCTGCTGCGGCCCCACACCCGGGCGGATCTCCGCGACCTGCGCAAGCGGGACGGTCGCGGCCATCCCCGTGCGGGCATCGAAGTTGTTGCTCAGCAGCGGAATCTGCGCGACGTCATCGGCGCTCACCCGCTCCGAGTCCGGATAGACCACCATCACA
>JAEUJL010000108.1 GCA_016794835.1 Gemmatimonadota bacterium
CCTCCTGGTCCTGCTGGCCGCCGGCACCCTCGTGGGCTGCGCCTCGAAAACGTCCACCGTCTCCACCGGGACGGCGACAGCCGCCGCAGCGACCACCACCGCCGGGGATCCCGCCGCCTCGGCGGCGCCGACCTCCCGCAATCCGGACATCATCACCGAGGACGAGGCGGCAACCGCGGCCAAGTCGGGCGTCGGCAACGCCTTCGACCTGGTGCGACGGCTCCGCCCGAACTTCTTCCGGAACAACGAGCGGACCAGCATGCGCAACACCTCGTCGCAGCCCCTGGTCCGCCTCAACGGCCAGGTCCTGGGCGAAGTGACCGAACTTCGCGGCATCGAGATCGGGGTGATCCAGCAGATCCGGTACTACTCGATCGTGCAGGCCGAAAACACCTTTTCGGGTGATCGCGGGCGGCCGGTGATCGCGGTCACGACCAAGAAGCTGACCAAGTAGACCGGGTCAGGTCGGCCGTCGCCGCCGGCCCGCATGCCGGGGGAAGCGCCGGTGGACGGGCCGTGATCCCGCGGTGGGCGCCCTACTCACCGGCCGGCCCGCCGATCGCCTATCTTTGGGTGTCCTCCCATCCGACGCCCGTGCCCGTATGAATGACAAGCAGATGCAGGCCCTGATCAAGAAGATGGAGAAGCAGGGGAAGCAGAAGGCCAAGCCTGCCCGTTGGCAGGATCCGACCCTCGCGGCCACGCAGAAGGACCCCGAGGAGAAGGTCGAGGCCGCGAAGGAGATCTTCCAGGAGATGAAGCGCCGCGAATTCTGATTCGCGGCGTTTTGCGTTGGTCGGGTTCGCGGGGCCGGTTCAGCGCACCACGCCGGACTGACCGAGCCGGAGCGGACGGAGGGCGCTGACTCGCGATCGGGCGGCCGCGCGCCCGCCCGTGCCTAACGACTCGGCACCGCCGTGACCACCATCGCGCCCAGCAGCATCGGGGCACGGACGGTGGGGTCCGTGGTCGCCACGGCACGCGGTTGCGGCGGCCGGGCCTGCTTGGCGGCCCCGTCCACCATGTCGAAGTACACCGGGTGCTCGACGAGCTGGCGGATCTTTCGGCCGTTCAGCGTCGCCGGGGCAAAGCGGAAGCCGTCAACGGCGTCGCGCACGGCGTTCGCGAACAGGGTGTCCGAGGTCTTGACGATCTTGAGCGACCCCGGCAGCACGGTCCCGGTGGTGTCGATGATGTAGTGCGCCACGACGGCCCCCTCCACGCGCGCGCGCCGCAGGGCGTCGGGATATCGCGGGCTGCCATTGAAGCGGAGCGGCTGCGCGGGTTGCGCCCCCTCCGGGGAGTAGAAGAGGGCGATCTGGGAGATGGGCGCGGCGGTGGGCGAGGCATCGGGGGCCTTGGGCTTCGCGCATGCGACGAGGCCGGCGAAGATGACAAGCGGGACGGTGCGCAGCGACATCTGCTCCTCCACTCCGTGACGGGAACCCCGGCAATCTGGGGCCGGATCGCACCGCCCGGGGATTAGGTGTTGATGAACCCTTGCGCCGCTACGGCGTCGACGGGCGCTGCCCGGAACGGAGCGCCGCCCCGTCCAGGTCCGGCAGTGCCTCACCGAGGAGGCTCGGGTCACTGCCCCCTTCGATCGCTCGCGCGCGGCGCGCGAGGGCGAGTGATGAGTACGCGGCGAGCCCACCACCGATCGCGCCGATCGCCAGCCCGAGGGGGAGATACATGGGGACGCGTGCCGCGACGACGATCGAGGAGAGTCCCGTGATCGTCGGCAGGACCGCGCCGCCGATCGCACCCAGGATGCTGATCCGCCGACCGGACAGCTGCGTGAAGGTGCGGTGCCGCTCCAGCGCCGTGAGCAACAGCGAGAACACCAGCCCGGCGATGAACCCCTGGATGGCCCAGTAGACACCAATGAAGAAGAGCGTGGGGCGAAGGACGGGTCCGCTCTCCGGCGTCCCCAGTCCCATCCCGGCCGCGAGGGCAGCGCTCAACGCACCACCTACGACGCCCCAGATCAGGGTCCACCACAGGCTCATCCCCAGGGCCCCACGCAGTCGACGTAGCAGGCGCATCGGAGCGTCCCTCACTTGGTCCACAACACCAGCAGCCCACACGCCACCGCCCCGCTACTGGTGAGCTCCGCGGGCACCTGCGAGGGCCCCGCGTAGAACTCGATGGCAAGCACGTCGGCCGTCGGCACCTGGTTCACGTCGAACAGCGGTTCGCCCAGCACTCGCTGCAGGAGGCGAACACTATCGTCGCGTCACTGGTGACAGTCGGTAGATCGGGGTCGGCCCGCCATCCGTGCCCCGCACGTCCGCATCGATGCCAAAGTAGATGGAGCCATCCGGCCCCTGCGCCACCTCGCGAATCCGCCCCATCCCGCGGATCAACACCTCCTCCTCCACCACCTTCTGCCCGTCCAGACGCAGCCGGATGAGGCGTTGCCCGCTCATCCCCCCAACGAACATGTCG
>JAEUJL010000807.1 GCA_016794835.1 Gemmatimonadota bacterium
GGGCTCCCCTACCGCCAATCCTACCAACGGGTTAGCTTCAGGGTCTCCCAAA
Organism: Gemmatimonadota bacterium; assembly: GCA_016794835.1. GTDB lineage: Bacteria > Gemmatimonadota > Gemmatimonadetes > Gemmatimonadales > Gemmatimonadaceae > RBC101. The sequence continues at coordinate 53 of JAEUJL010000807.1, forward strand.
ATCAGCCTTTGAGGGGGGCTTCGGCCCCAATGCCATATGCACGCCTTTATTGAGACCCAGAAGGAGTGGATGAAGTCCAACGTCCCTCCGTTCCGCCCCGGCGACACCGTCCGCGTCAATGTGCGCGTGAAGGAAGGCGACAAGGAGCGGTTGCAGGCGTTTGAGGGGGTGTGCATCGCCCGCCGCGGGGCCGGGGTGAGCGAGACGTTCACGGTGCGGAAGATCTCGAACGGCGTCGGTGTCGAGCGCATCTTCCCGGTGCACTCGCCGATGCTCGCGGAGATCACCGTGGTGCGGCGGGGACGCGTGCGTCGCGCGAAGCTGTATTACCTGCGCAACCTGGTCGGCAAGGCCACGCGCATCCGCGAGAAGAAGGTGCGTGTGTCGGTCCCCGCGACGGGAGCGGCGACGGAGGGCTGATCACCGTGGGATCGCGCTGGGCACCGCTCGAGGCGGCACTGCGAGGCGCCCACGGACCTCACCTGGCCGGGATGGACGAAGTCGGACGGGGCCCCCTCGCGGGCCCCGTTGTCGCATGCGCGATCATCATGCCGCCCGGCCAACGTGCGATTGCCGGTGTCGATGATTCGAAGCGTTTGTCTGCCGCGGAGCGCGAACGTCTCGCGCCGCGCATCCGGGCGCGGGCGCTCGCGGTCGGGGTGGGGGCCGCCTCGGTGCGGGAGATCGAGCGGTTGAACATCCTTCACGCCACGATCCTGGCCATGCGCCGCGCGCTGGCCGCCTTGGCCCTCCCCGTCGATCACGTGGTCGTTGACGGCAAGGCCATCCCCACGCTCGGCGTGGTGCACACCGCGGTGGTTGGGGGCGACCGTCGCTGCTACAGCATTGCGTGCGCATCGATCGTGGCGAAGGTGGTTCGCGATCGGCTCATGCGGCAGCTCGCCCGGCGCTATCCCGCCTATGGCTGGGAGCAGAACGCGGGGTACGCCACGGCACACCACCTCGCGGCGATCGACGCGGCGGGGACCACGCCGCACCACCGTCCGGCGTTCTGCACGCGCCAGCTGACCCTGGACCTTGGGCGTTAGGCAGGTGTGGCGTCTCCACATCGGGTGATTTGTCTCCTTTCGCGTGTGCGGTGCCGCACAGTGATGGTTTGCGCACATGAAGTGATGGTGAGGGTGTGATGGTGGTCACACGCGGAAACGCTTGCCGCGTGTATGTTCACCGCGCCGACCGAGAGTGGACATGTTGCCCGGTACGGGCGTGTCGGCGATGTCACACCTGACCTACCTGAGAGGGGTAGCCATGACGATGATGAAGCATGCGACGGCCGCGGCCCTGGTCCTGTTCTCCCTGACCGCCTGCGCCACCAAGGGATTCGTTCGCCGCGAGCTGGACAGCGGCATCACGGCCGAGCGCACCCAGCGCACGTCGGCCGACAGTGTGATCAACACGGAGCTCGCCGCCCAGGGGGCCAAGGTCACCGGGCTCGCCAGCGAACTGGCGACGCTCAAGACGGACGTGGCCGCGCTGCGTCGCGACCTCACGACGCTCCGCACCGAGTTCGGCGCCAAGATCACCGCGATGGAGAACGGGATGAAGTTCGCGTTCCCCGTGACCTTCGGCTTTGATGATGCCACCGTGCGCGATGAAGACCGTGCGTCACTCGATCGTTTTGTGCAGGTGGTCAACAAGTACTACGGGGGGTCCCTCGTGACGGTGGAAGGCTTCGCCGATCCCGCCGGCTCGCCGCGCTACAACCTGCAGCTGTCGCAGCGCCGCGCCGAGAGCGTCTCGGCCTACCTTGCGCAAGCAGGGATCACGGGCGTGTCGATGCGGGCCATCGGGATGGGTGAGGTGCGCCAGGTCGTGGAAGGCGCCGAGCGCGACATGCCCGGGGCGCAGGCCAACCGGCGTGTGGTGTTCGTCGTCGAGACCAAGGGCGCGAACTCCGCGGTGGTGTCGTCGATCCAGTAAGGCGGCGGTTGCCCGCAGTGACGGCCTCCCCATCGGGAGGCCGTCGTGTTTTCCGGCCCGCCGATCCCGGTCCCCGCCAATCGTCGCGCCCCGGGGTGTCGCGGCGGCGGGTGACGGCGCGGGGCGAACGGACTAACTTGGCATCGGTCGCCCATGCGACCCGGTAGCTCAGTTGGTAGAGCAACGGACTTTTAATCCGTAGGTCCCGGGTTCGAGCCCCGGCCGGGTCATCCGCTCCCCTGAATCCACGTGTATTCCCCCCTCCCAGGCGATCGCGTCGTGGTGTTTGCCCGCGCGCCAGAATCCGGACGGGTGAAGACGCG
>JAEUJL010000812.1 GCA_016794835.1 Gemmatimonadota bacterium
CTGTTGGGCGTGGTGCCGAGCGGCCTGTTGTTCGGGGTCATGGCGGTGCGATCCAACGGGCTGGCGATGCCGATCGGCCTGCATGCCGCGCTGAACATCGGGCTCTGGAGCGTGGGCGCCAAGGAGACGCCGGGGGCGTGGATCCTCAACGCATCGCCGGAGCACATGGCGCGCGTGGAGACCTTTGCGCCGTTGGTCGGCATGGCGGTGACCCTGCTGGCCGTCGTCGTGATTGCGAGCTGGCCGCCTGTGTGGGGGGCACGCGCTTCCGGTCGCTCGCGATTGTCGCCCGGTGGTCGAGACACTTGATGTCGGCGGCGGCGTCGGGTGCGGCGGTGCCGGTGAGGGGTGTGGGACGGGGCGCGAACCGGGCCTTCATTGAGCACCGGTCCTGCGCCCGGGGGTCGGCGCGAGAGGGGGCCCGCTGGTGGCAGGCGCCGTCCCCGGCGGGGGCGGATGGGTTTGGCGGGCGACGCCCACCCGACGCCCCCGGTATTGCTTGACCCGCAGCGCCAACCGACGCTACTCTCTCGAGGACTCCGCACCCGGGCCAATACGATGAGAAACGACGCCTCCCGCAGCAGTCGCCGCCGGCTCTGGATCGGGGGCGCCTGCTTCACCATCTCCGCCATGGTCCACGCGGGGGCCGTCACTCCGGCAAGCGCCTCGGTCACCGATGGCAGGCGCGTCCTGGGTCCGTCGAGCGATTCTTCGGCCGTCACCTTCACGCGTGACGTCGCCCCGATCATCCAGCGGAACTGCCAGCTCTGCCACTCCCCGGGAGGCATCGGCCCGATGCCCCTCCTCACGTTCGAGCACGTGCGCCGCAATGGGCCGCTGATCAAGCAGATGGTCCAGGCGCGCGAGATGCCGCCGTACCAGTACGACACCCACGTCGGCATCCAGAAGCTGCAGCACGACTGGCGCCTCTCCGACCACGACATCGCCACCGTGGTGCGCTGGGTCGACGCCGGGATGCCGATGGGGGACCCGGCCGACATGCCGCCGGCACCCAAACTTCCCGCAGCTGGTGAATACCGGCTCGCCGCCACCTATGGGCCGCCGGACCTCATCGTGAAGGCCAAGAAGTACACCGTGCCGGCGATGGGCCAGGATCGCTGGTGGCGCCCGTCCGTGCCCTCAGGCGTCACGAGCGACCGCTGCATCAAGGCGATCGAGACCCGGCCGACGGTGGCGGGTCGATCGGTGACGCACCACGCGAACTCGATCTTCGTCCCCGGCAACTCGAACGTGCAGCCGGATGAAGCCGGGGGCGGTGGCCCCGGGAGTGTGCGCCTGTCCGAATACGCCCTCGGGAAGATCGGTGAGGTCGTTCCCACGGATGCATGCCGTATCGCCCCCGCGGGCTCCAACGTGCTCTTCGACATCCACTACTACCCGAACGGCAAGGAAGTCGTGGACGACCAGGTGGAGGTGGGCATCTGGTTCCACCCGCCGGAGGTCACGCCGCAGACGCACTATCGGCAGACCCTCGGCCTCTATGCGCTCCAGAGCGGATCGGGGGATTTCGAGATCGAGCCGCGCGGCACGCTCATGACCCAGGGCTTCCATCGGTTCAACACCCCGGTGCGCATCGACTCCTGGCAGCCGCACGGCCACCTGCACCTCGTCGCCAAGCGGCTCGAGGTGCTGTATCCCGACGGTCGCCGCGAGACGATCAGCATGGTGTCCAACTGGAACCCGGGCTGGCACCACAGTCATGTGTACGCCGAGGACGCGGCACCACTGCTGCCGGCGGGAACGGTGATGATCAACACGGCCTGGTACGACAACACGGACAAGAACCCGTTCAACCCGGACCCGGACCAATGGGTCGGGATCGGGGATCGCACGGCGGACGAGATGAGCCACGCCTGGATCGCGGTCACGCAACTCGATGAGGCGGGCTACCAGAAGCTCCTCGCCAAGCGGACGAAGAAGTGAGCGTGATGACGTTGCGCGACGTGAGGATGGGCTCCGCGTTTCGACAGCTTGCGATGGCGGGACTAGGCGCCGTGTGCCTGGTGATCGCGCCCCGGGACGCGTCGGCGCAGGCGTTGCCGAGATACCCCCTCGGTCCGAGCGCGGCGGGCGGGGCAGGGGTCGCACCGTTCTTCGATGGATGGTACCCCAACCCGGATGGCAGCGTCACGCTCTCCTTCGGGTTCCTCAATCGCAACGCACGCGGCGTGGTGGAGATTCCCATCGGGCCGGACAACCGCGTGGAGCCTGCGACCTACGATGGCCTGCAACCCACGCACTTCCCGGTGATGAACTACCGGGCGTTCGGCGGCCGTCGTGAGCGCGGCGTCTTTGCAGTGCGTGTGCCGAAGGGGTTCAAGGGCGACGTGACGTGGACGCTGCGCTACAACGGCTTCACCTACTCGGTCCCCGGTCGCGCGACGAGCGACTACTACAAGCTGTCCTACACGCCGCAAGCCGCCGGGTCGATGATGCCGGTCGTCCGTTTCGCGCCCGACGGCCCCGAGTCGAAGGGGCGCGAGGGCGTGACCACCGGACCGCTGACGGCGACGGTGGGGACGCCCCTCGCGATCAAGGTGTGGATGGAGGACCGCGGGGATCGCGCGCCGATCCCGGTGAACATGACCTGGTTCAAGCACCAGGGGCCGGGCGAGGTCACCTTCGAGCCGGCGACCGCAAAGACGGCGCCCGGCGGGGGTGAGGCCACGACCAACGTGCGCTTCGCGGCGCCGGGCGACTACCTGCTGCGCGTCCGCGTGGACAACTTCGGCATCACCGACAGCACGCCGGGACAGCAGTGTTGCTGGACCAACGGCTACGTCAAGGTGCGCGTGCGCGCGAGTTAGTCCGCGCGGTTCAGCGCGGCGGCGGGATGCTGATGTGCAGCGTCGGTCCGTGCAGCGCCTCGCAGTAGGGCAGGAGGGTCGTCTCGCCGACCACCATCCCCGGGATGCGAATCGGGATTTGCATTCCCGGGTGGCCGCGTTGGCCGGGCCGCGTCGCCTCGTCGATCATCGCGGTGGCCTCGCGCGCCCAGTGGTCGCGCAGCCCCGATAGTTGCGCGCGCTGCGGCGATGTCAAAAGGGCGACAGCATCCCGTCGTGACTGCACCAGGGCGGCGAGCCACTGCGCCTCGGCGGCGGCGACGTCAGTCAGGGCCGTGCGTACCGCGGTCGCGGTGCGCGTCGTGGCCGCGGTGTCCGCCACGGCCGTGCGCACCCGTGCCCGGCCCTCGTCGCGTTGGCGGACAAACTCCACCTCGGCGCTGCAGAGCGACCGGCGCAGGCGCTGCAAGCCCACCAGCTGTGGCTCGGTCAACTGGAGCAGTCCCCGATGGTACAGGGCCAGGTGCGGTCCCTCGAGCAGGAGGTCGGTCATCGCGTCACGCGCTGGCGGCGCGTCATGCACGTGCCCCTGCGCCGCACCGACCCGGGGAAGGAGCAGCAGCAACACGAGGCACGCGGCGCTCGACCTGGCGCGTGTGCTGCGATCGATCGTGGAGGCGCGGGAACGCATCAGGGAGGGGCTCGAGTGCCCGAAGCTTGGGCGTCGAGCGGGCCCGACACAACCCGCCGCGCATCGGCCCGCGCCGTTCACGGGGCGCGGCCCACGCGCCGGTGCCGCGTCAGGCGCCCTGGACCTCGCGTTCGACCGCGGCGCGGAGGATGCTCATGAAATCCTGCGCGTTCGTCACGACGCCCACCGCCTGGTGCGTCCCCCGGTCCTTGAGCTTGCTGACGAGGAACTCGCTGGCGTCGACGCAGATCGTCGGCAGTTCCCGCAGCTCGCCCTGTGGGTCCTCGTAGTACGCGGGGAGCATGTTCCCGACGGCGATCGAGTGGAGCGCCGTGGCGATCATCACCGCCATCGTGGCCTTGACCGTGTGGGCACGCGTGGCGTCCTGGGCCGCGACCATGTCGGTGATCACCCCGGGGAGCGGACCGTCATCGCGCAGCGAGCCGGCCAGGACGAACGGGACATCCTCCACCACGCAGGCGTGCATGATCCCCCCCGTGACGACCCCGTCCTTCACCGCGGCCGGGATCGACCCGGCGCGACGCACCGCGTTGATGGCGCGCATGTGGGCGGCGTGGCCGTTCTCGGTGGGCAGCCCCTCGCTGGTCATCCCCAGGGTCGTGCCGACCACGTTGGCCTCGATGTCGTGCACGGCGACGGCATTCCCGGCCAGCAGCGCCTGCACAAAGCCGTTGCGGATGAACCAGACGAGGTTGTCGCGCGCGCGGGAGTGCACCAGCGCGGGGCCGGTGACCCAGAGTGTGTAGCCGCCGCGGCGCTTCTCCTCCACCAGCATGCGCGCAATCTGCTTGTAGTCGATCGGCTTCTCGCGCGAGACCTGGCTCGACATGAAGTGAAAGTCGCCGTGCGCGCTCCCCTCGGCCTGGAAGCCGTTGGCATGGACCAGGACCCCTTCGCTCCCATCCTCGGCGCGCCCCACGACGATCTCGTCGCCGGACTTGACCCGCCGTCCCTCTCGAACCCAGAAGACGCCCTGGGCGTCACGCACCAGCACGCCGTCCATGCGCGGCTCGCGCGGCATCGTCCAGCGGCCGTCTGCGCCCTTGACGTAGGTCGGCAGGTTGGTCGTGGCAAAGAACGCATCGGGCAACACGCCGTCGCGCGACGCACGCTCGGTGCGGGCGGCCGGCGCGCCGGTCAGCGTCGCGGTGGTGAAATCCGGGGGGACGTATCGGGGGAGGCTCACAGGATGCGCTTGCCGAGGGCACTGAGGATGAGTTCGCGGGCGATCTCCGCGGTGCGGTTGCGTTCGTCCAGGACGGGGTTCACCTCAACGATGTCCATGCCGACCAGCTTGCCGGTGTCGGCCGCCATTTCCATGAACAGGTGGGCTTCACGATAGGTGATGCCGCCCGGGACGGGTGTGCCGACCCCAGGGGCTTCGTCGGGATCGATCACGTCGAGGTCAAAGGACACCCAGATCCCGGCGGTGGAGCGGGCCGCGACCGCGATGGCTTCTTCCATCACCGTTCGTGCCCCGCGCTCGTCGATCGCCCGCATGGTGAAGACCGAGAGATCCCACTTGCGCACATGTGCCTGCTCGGCCTTGTCCAGGTCGCGCTGGCCCACCAACGCGAGGTCGGAGGCACGGATCGCTCCGGTGCGCCCGGCAATGCTGGTCATCGCCTTGTCGCCGTGACCCAGCAGGGCGGCGAGGGGCATCCCGTGCACGTTGCCCGAGCGCGAGGAGGCCGGCGTGTTCAGGTCACCGTGCGCGTCGATCCAGAGGACGCCAAGGTGCTGGTTCTTCGCGGCGAGGTGGGCGGACGCGCCGGCGATCGATCCCGCGGCCAGCGCATGATCGCCACCAAGGACGAGGGGAAAGGCGCCGGCGTCGAGGGCCGAGCGGACGCGCGCGGCGACATCGGTGCAGACGTCGGTGATGGCGCCGAGGTAGCGCGCCCCGCGCTGGGCACCCTTCGCGGCATCCTCGCGGAACGGGACGGGAACGTTCCCCGCGTCCTCGACGGTATGGCCGAGGGCTTCGAGGCGTTCACGGACATCCGTGTATCGGACGGCGGACGGGCCCATGTCAACGCCACGGCGCGAGGCGCCGAGGTCCATGGGGACGCCGATGATGCGAACAGTAGTCATGGCTGTACCCTAAGGACGATCGGCCTAACGCGGAAGTGACTCGCATGGACATGCGCAACATGCGGCCCGGGCACCGGGACTTCTGCATAAGTATCGGGCGGGAAAGCCCCGGCTGACGGCCGCGTGCACCGGGCAGGTCGTGGCACCCGGAATCCGTGTCGGGCCCACCGACCCCGGAATTCGGCGCTAGATTGCCGCGGCCAATTTCCGCAGGATCGCCCGGTTATATGCGTCCCTGTCCTGGCGATGATCGGAGCTGGCCGTGCAGGCACCACTGGTCGTGACCATCACCCGTAACCTGATCGATCCCGACGATCGGTTGGGTACGCCACCTTCGGATCTTCATCCGGGCCATGAAACGAACCGTCGCCGTGTTGTTCGGTGCGCTGGTCCCGGCGCTCGCCCACGGACAAGGCGAGCGCGTCGCCACCCATCTCATCACCAGCAACGAGGTGGTGATCGCGCGTCCGGCCATGGCCATCTGGCCGTACATCATGGATCCGTCGACCTGGAAGCAGAGCAACACGCTGGTGCATCGGTCGGGACCGAACGGGGCGACCGGTGAAGTGTTCGCCGCGGTGTCTGCGGCCTCGCCACAGCAGGTGGAATACTTCCTCGAGAATGCCGAAGTGACCCCCGGGCGGCGCCGGGTGATCAAGCTCTACACCCCCGGCGGTGTGCTCATCGGCTTTGCGGCGTTTGTCCTGTCGGAGTCGGGCGGGCGGACCACCGTCCGGTACGACGTGTACTCGGAGGTGGTGCTCTCGCCGGCGGAGCGCGCCAGCCAGACCGCGGCCGCGCGGGCGGAGGCCGAGCGGGTGACGCGCGAGGCCACGATGAAGCGATTCGACGCGGAGTTGCGGACCCTCAAGCAACTGGTGGAATCTCGATGAGGTGCACCATTCCCGTGCTTGCCGTCGTGATCGCAGCGGCGTGCAACAGCAAGGCGCCGGAGCCGGCGCAGCAGGAGACGGCGTGGGTACCCGAGGTGCGTGAAGGGTACGCCGTCACCCCGGACAGCGTGCGCCTCTACTATCGGATGGTGGGAGATGGCCCGGAGACGGTGATCGTCGGCGCCGCGAACTATTTCCAGCGCTCGCTGGATGGGCTCGCGACCCCCACGCGCCGGATCGTGTTGTACGACATCCGGGGGCGCGGCAAGACCGACTCCGTCCCGCCGTCGAAGATGGGCATTGCGGAGTTTGACGCCCAGGACATCGAGGTCCTGCGCACGTTGGTGGGCGCCGAACGTGTGGCGCTGATCGGGTGGTCAGGAGGTGTGCTCTCGGCCTTTCGGTATGCGGCCGAGCATCCGGAGCGTGTGAGTGCACTCGTCTTGCTCACGCCGGTGGGGCCGCGGTGGGTGCCCTGGTGGGATGACATGCGAACGAACGCGGCCGCCAAGGCAGACACGGC
>JAEUJL010000819.1 GCA_016794835.1 Gemmatimonadota bacterium
TCGCGGTGCCTCACCGGAGGCCGCCTTCTCGGACACGATCCAGCTGACGCTCGCGCAGCACCACCCCAGGGTGCAGCCGACCAATGTCGCCTTCCTTCGGCAGGTGGACTTCAACCGGGCGATCGAGATCTACCGCGACCGCTTTGCGGACTTCTCCGATTACACCTTTGTGCTGGTCGGCGCGTTCACCCTCGCCCAGATTCGCCCCCTGGTGGAACAGTGGCTGGCGACCCTCCCGGCAACGAATCGCAAGGAGACGTGGAAGGACGTCGGCGTGATCGCCCCGAGGGGCGCGATCGACAAGGTGGTGCGGAAGGGGGTGGAGCCCAAGGCGCAGACCCTGGTTGTCCATCAGGGGCCCGCACCCTTCACCCCTGCCGAGCGTCACGCCCTGCGTTCACTGACCGAGTATCTCGAGATGCGGTTGCTCGAACAACTGCGTGAGGCGCTCGGCGGCACGTACTCGGTCTCCGTGTCTGGCAGCCTGCAGCGGGTCCCGCGGGAGGAGTTCTCGGTGTCCATCCAGTTCGGCTCCGCGCCGGACCGGGCGGACTCGCTGTATGCGGCCATCCAGGCGGTCATCGCGCAGACCCTCGACGGGCGGATCACCGAGGCGGACGTGGCGAAGATCCGCGAGCAGCAGCAGCGGGCTCAGGAGGTCAGCCTGCGAGAGAACAGCTATTGGCTCGCGAACCTCGCCGCACGCGTGGAGAACGGGGAGGAGCTCGAGAACATCCTGCGGTATGGCGACTTCATCCGGGCGCTGACCCCGGCACAGGTGCAGCAGGCCGCGCGGCGATACCTGACCAGCGGGAACGTGGCGCGGTTCGTCCTCCTGCCGGAGCCGGTCGCCAAGTAGGGGTCAAACGACACTGGGCCCCGGCTTTCGCCGGGGAACATCAAGGTGGGGCGACGCTGGGCCCCGGCTTTCGCCGGGGAACGTCAAACGACGCTGGGCCCGGGCTTTCGCCGGGGAACGTCAAAAGACGCTGGGCCCGGGCTTTCGCCGGAGAACGTCAAACGACACTGGGCCCCGGCTTTCGCCGGGGAACCTCGACGTCGGCGGGCTGAGCCTGTCAGGCTTTCCCCCGCAGAGACTCCGCCTCCACCTGACCGCGCGTTCGGGGAGAGCCGCCGACATTCGGCGACATCCGGCGGGCTCCACCAGGAGCCCAGCCGTTCGTGTTGGCTCCCACCCCCACACAGGCACGGCACGACATGGCTGACGCGCAAGCCGCGGGACGTCTGGAGACGTTCTCGTACGACGACGACATCGTCAGGAAGTTCCTTTTCGTCACGATTCTCTGGGGCGCCGTCGGCATGCTGGTTGGCGTCATCATCGCCGTCCAGATGGCCTATCCGGCGTGGAACGTTGCACCGTGGCTGACCTTTGGCCGCCTGCGTCCCCTGCATACCAACGCGGTCATCTTCGCGTTCGCGGGGAATGCCATTTTCACCGGCATCTACTACTCCTCGCAACGCCTGCTGAAGGCCCGGATGTTCTCGGATGCCCTGAGCCGCGCGCACTTCTGGGGGTGGCAGCTGATCATCGTGGCGGCGGCCCTCACCCTGCCGCTGGGCTTCACCCAGGCCAAGGAGTATGCGGAGCTGGAGTGGCCGATCGACATCATGATCGCCGTCGTCTGGGTGATCTTTGCGGTCAACTTCATCGGCACCCTGATCAAGCGACGCGAGCGCCACATCTACGTCGCGATCTGGTTCTACATCGCCTCGATCGTGACCGTCGCGATCCTCCACATCTTCAACAACCTCGCGGTACCCGCCGGGCTGTTCAAGAGCTACAGCTTGTATGCTGGCGTGCAGGACGCCTTCATGCAGTGGTGGTATGGACATAACGCCGTGGCGTTCTTCCTCACGACGCCGTTCCTCGGCTTGATGTACTACTTCATGCCAAAGGCGGCCGAGGGGCCGGTGTTCAGCTATCGCCTGTCGATCCTCCACTTCTGGACGATCGTCTTCATGTACATCTGGGCGGGGCCGCACCACCTGCACTACACGGCACTGCCGGAGTGGGCGTCGACCCTCGGGATGCTCTTCTCGGTGATGTTGTGGGCGCCGAGCTGGGGCGGGATGATCAACGGCCTGCTCACGCTGCGCGGCGGGTGGCACAAGGTGGTGGATGACCCGATCCTCAAGTTCATGGTCATTGCCATCACCGGGTACGGCATGTCGACCTTCGAGGGCCCGATGCTCTCGGTGAAGAGCGTCAACTCCCTCTCCCACTACACTGACTGGACGATCGCGCACGTGCACTCCGGGGCACTCACCTGGAACGGGTTCCTGACGTTTGCGATGGTCTATTGGCTCGCGCCGCGCCTCTTCCAGACGGAGCTCTACAGCAAGAAGCTGGCGGAGTGGCACTTCTGGATCGCCACGGTCGGCATCCTGCTGTACATCGTGTCGATCTACAGCGCAGGGGTCACGCAGGGGTTGATGTGGCGCGCCTTCGATGAGACCGGACGGCTGCAGTATCCGGACTTTGTCGAGACGGTCGCCCGCTTGATCCCGATGTACTGGACCCGCGTGGTCGGCGGCACCCTGTACCTCGTCGGCATGCTGGTCTTCGCGTACAACATCGTGATGACCTGGAAGCGTCGCGCGGCGACCTACGCGATCACCACCGTGCAGGCACCGGCCCTCACGAAGGAGTACACGCCGGAACCCATGCGACCGGGGGTGGACGTCCCGGCGACGGCGTTTGGCCGCTTTGTGGCCATGACCTTCCACCGCGCCTGGGAGCGGACGCCGATCGTGTTCACCGTGCTGGTGGCGGTCGCCGTCATCGTCGCGTCGCTCTTCGAGATCATCCCGACCTTCCTAATCAAGTCGAACGTCCCGACGATCGCCTCGGTCAAGCCCTATACGCCGCTCGAACTGGCAGGTCGCGACCTCTACATCCGCGAAGGATGCTTCAACTGCCACTCGCAGATGATCCGCCCACTGCGCTTCGAGACAGAGCGGTATGGCGAGTACTCCAAGCCGGGTGAGTCGGTGTACGACCATCCGTTCCTGTGGGGCTCGCGCCGGATCGGCCCGGATCTCGCCCGTGAGGGCGGGCTCAAGAGCAACCTCTGGCACCTGCGGCACTTCGAGAACCCGCGGGAGATCAACCCGCGATCGATCATGCCGGCGTACCCGCACTTCTCCACCAACGACATCGACTTCCCCGGCATCCAGAAGAAGATCGATGCCATGTTGATGCTCGGGGTGCCGTACGGGGACGCGATCAACACGGCGCCGGACATGGCCCGTCAGCAGGCGCGCGAGATCGCGGCGGACCTCGCGGCGACGGGCGGTCCCAGTGGGATGGAGACCAAGGAAGTCACGGCCATCATTGCGTACTTGCAGCGCCTCGGGAAGGACATCAAGGCCGCACCGGGTGTTGCCACGACGACCAAGGCGGGGGGACAACCATGAGCCTCACCGAACTGATGAGCGCGGCCAACCTGGACCGGTACGCCCAGATCGCGCTCATCGCGTTCATGGCGGCGTTCGGGGCGATCGTGTGGCGGACGTTCTCCCGCCGCAATCGCGCCCGGTATGAAGACGCCGATCGCATGCTGCCACTGCAGGACGACCAGTGACCGGCCGGCCCATCCTGGTGAAGCTCCGCGTCGGGCACGCTGAGCTGAAGCTCCCCGGCGCCAGCCGGGGCCCAGTGTCGTTCGCCGGCGAGACACGCGTTGCACTCCCGCTGAATGCGCCACCTCGACTCTCACCTTGACCTCAGATGGCTGACAATCCTCGCCTCATCGAGCACCAATACGACGGCATCCAGGAGTATGACAACCCACTGCCGCGCTGGTGGGTGCTCCTCTTCTGGGCCACCATCGTCTTCTCCATCATGTACGCCTTCAACCTCGGTGTCGGCAGCGGGCCCGGCCGCATCGCCCAGTACGAAGCCGAGGTCGCAGCCGCCAAGGCCGCTGCCCCACCGCCGGCGGAGTTCACGTCGCCGGAGGAACTGGCGGCCATGGCCACCAACACCCAGATCGTCGAGGCGGGCAAGGCGGTCTATACCACCAACTGCGTCTCGTGTCACAAGGCGGACGGCGGCGGGCTCATCGGCCCAAACCTGACGGACAATGCGTGGATCCACGGCGGCACGTTGATGGAGATGCACAAGACCATCACCGAAGGGGTGATCGCGAAGGGGATGCCGCCCTGGGGCACCCTGCTCAAGCCCGACCAGATCGACGCGGTGACGGTGTACGTCGCCTCCATGAAGAACACCAACGTCCCCGGCGGGAAGGCCGCCGAAGGCACCGTCGTCCCGTGAGGCGCAACGACCGAGCAGCTCAGTTGACGTTCCCCGGCGAACGCCGGGGCCCAGTGTCGTTCGTCTCACGCTCTGCCGCGTTGTAGCGTGTCCATCGCACCGAAGGCGAAGGGCCGCGTCCTTCCCACGATGAACGAGGACGGATCCAGGCGCTGGGTCCGTCCCAAGCCCAGCGACGGCGCCTGGTTCAGTCGCCGGCAGGTCGTGGCGTACGTCCTGATGATCGTGTACCTGGCCATCCCG
>JAEUJL010000113.1 GCA_016794835.1 Gemmatimonadota bacterium
CATCGCCGGGATCGGCTCTGCCGTTGCCCTCGCGGACTGGGCCCTCGTTGATGACGCCCTCGCGCATGCGGCGGCGGCGGTCGCCACCCAGCCGCGACCGGCGTTCAAGGTCCTGACGGCCGCCGAGGGGCGCGACCTGGATGCGATCACGGCGCGGATCGTCCCGACGACCGATACCCCCGGCGCGCGTGAGGCGGGGGTCGTCTTCTTCATTGACCAGGCGCTCACGACCTTCCAGAAGGCGGCGCTGGGTGACCTGCGCAAGGCGATCGGCGACCTCAACCAGCGCTCGGCGCGCGTGCGGCGCGGCGCGACGTTCGCCGCGCTCACCGAGGCCCAGCAGGATGCGATCCTCGTGGCCTATGATGGACAGGACGGCTTCGGGCTCCTGCGGTTCCTCACCTTCATGGGGATGTTCGGGGAGCCGTCGTTCGGCGGCAACCGCAACGAGGTCGGGTGGAAGCTGCTCGACTTCCGGGCGCATGGCCCGCACAAGCCACCGTTCGGCTACTACGACGCGCAGGTGACGAAATGAGCGAGCAACCGCGCGCGGTGCAGTACCGCACGACTGATGTTGTCGACTTCGTCATTGTGGGGTCCGGGGCGGCCGGCGGGGTGCTCGCGAAGGAGTTGTCCACGCGCGGGCATTCAGTCGTGGTGCTGGAGCAGGGGCCGCGCCTGGGGGAGAAGGAGTTCGGCCACGGCGAGATCAAGTACTGGGTGAACGGGGAGCTGCAGAACAAGTCGCCCTACACGTGGCGCCAGAAGCCGACCGAGGAAGCGAAGGAAGGACAGGGTTTCCTGCTGTATGCGACCCTGGTGGGCGGCAGCTCGGTGCACATGACGGCGAACTTCTGGCGCTTTCGCCCGGTGGACTTCAAGGAACGCTCCCTGCTCGGCGCCATCAGCGGCACCGGGTTCGCCGACTGGCCGATCACCTACGACGAGCTGGAGCCCTACTATACGAAGGTGGATTGGGAGGTCGGGGTCTCCGGCGTTCCCGAACCGGGGTCGCCACGCCGTTCCCGGCCGTACCCGATGCCGCCGGTGCCGGTGAAGTCAGCGGGAATCCTGCTCGAGCGCGCGGCGAAGAAGCTCGGCTACAAGCCGTTCCCCGCGCCGATGGCGATCCTGTCGCGCGAGCACAATGGTCGTCTCCCCTGCCAGCATTGCGGCTTCTGCATGGGGCATGGGTGTGAGTATGGTGCCAAGAGTTCGTCGCTGGCGTCGATGATCCCGGTCGCCGAGCGTACGGGTCGGTGCGAGATTCGCCCCAACTGTGCGGTGCGGGATGTCGAGCTGGATGCGAAGGGTCGCGCGACCGGCGTGGTCTACTTCGACAAGGACAAGAAGGAGCAGCGGCAGCGCGCGAAGGCGGTGATCCTCGCCTGCAACGGGGCGGAGACGCCGCGCCTCCTGCTCTCTTCCACCAGCAAGCTCTTTCCCAACGGGCTGGCCAACTCCTCGGGGCTCGTCGGCAAGTACCTGATGTTCAATGGCGGCGCGACGCTGCGTGGGGAGTATGAGTACCCGCTCAACGAGTACAAGTCGGTCGAGGTCACGCGCCTGTTGCTGGACTGGTATGACAGCGACCCGAAGCGCGGGTTCTATGGTGGCGGCGGGATCGACTCCCGCTTTGACGCCGCGCTCCCGGTGCAGTTTGCGCTCAACAATCCCCAGGGGATGCGCGGGTGGGGGGCGGACTACAAGAAGTGGCTCGCTCATGCCTTCACCCGCAACATGGAACTGTTCTCGCATACGACCTCGTTGCCGGTCGAGACGAACTCCATCACCCTCGACCCGAAGCTCAAGGACGCCTTCGGCCGCCCGGCGATCCGCGTGACCTACGCCGATCACGCCGACGACATCAAGATCATGCGCTACCTGTGGGACCGGTCGAAGGAGTTGCATGATGCGGCCGGGGCGAAGCGCACGTGGGGGCGTCCTCCCGGCGTGCAATCGGGCACCGCGCACTTGTTAGGCACCGCGCGCATGGGGAACGACCCGAAGAGCAGCGTGGTCGACAAGTTCCACCGCACGCACGACGTGAAGAACCTCTTCATCTGCGACGGGTCGAGCCTGGTGACCTCCGGCCGTGGCCAACCCACGATGACGATCATGGCGTTGGCCTTCCGGGCCGGCGAGAAGATCTCGGAGTTCGCGAAGCGCGGCGAGGTGTAG
>JAEUJL010000834.1 GCA_016794835.1 Gemmatimonadota bacterium
GCGGTGATGTCGCTCGGCTGGCGCAACTCGGAGCCGGAGTGGCGGCACTTCACCCGGATGTACCTGTTCCTCGCGGCCTTCTCCACGCCGCTGGTGTTGTCGGTGCACTCGGTCGTGTCGTTCGACTTCGCGATGGCGCTCACCCCGGGCTGGCACGCGACGATCTTCCCGCCGTACTTCGTCGCCGGCGCCATCTTCTCGGGCATCGGGATGGTCTTCACGATCATCATCCCGATCCGGAAGTTCTTCCGCCTCGAGCACTACGTCACCATCAACCACCTCGACGCGGCGGCCAAGCTCTGCCTCTTCACGTCGATGGTCGTGGGCTGCGCCTACATCATCGAGTTCTGGGTGGCCTGGTACAGCGGCAACATGTACGAGCAGGACTACTTCTGGAATCGCGTCTTCGGGCAGTGGTGGTGGGCGGCGTGGATCATGCTCACCTGCAACATGATCTTCCCGCTGTCGCTCTTCTCCCAGAAGCTCCGGCGCAACCCGACCTGGCTCTTCATCCTCTCGATCTTCATCAACCTGGGGATGTGGTACGAGCGCTTTGTGATCATCGTCCCGTCGCTCTCGCATGAGTTCGAGCCGTGGCAGTGGTCGAGCTACCTGCCGAGCTGGGTGGACACCTCGATCCTGATCGGCTCGTTCGGCTGGTTCTTCATGTGGTTCCTGCTCTTCATCAAGCAGCTGCCGGTCGTCGCGATCGCCGAGGTCAAGGAGATTGTGCCGCCCAAGATGAAGCACGCCGCGGGCCACGGAGGGCATCACTAATGCGCCAGGGACTCGTTGCCATCTTCCCGCAGCTCGACGCGTTGTGTGACGCGATCGAGTCGCTCAAGAAGGACAAGATCGAGACCTTCACGGTCTACACCCCCGCGCCGCGCCACGAGATCGAGCACGCGCTCAAGCCGCCGGCAAGCCCGGTGCGTCGGTTCACGCTCATCGGCGGCCTCCTCGGCGTGTCGTTCGGGTACTGGATCGCCGTCTGGACCTCCGAGTACTGGCCGATGGTCGTGGGCGGCAAGGCGATTGCCAGCTGGATCCCGTACACCATCATCGGGTTCGAGGTCATGGTGCTCGTCGGTGCGCTGTCGACCGTCGCGGCCATGTTCATCAACTCCCGCATCCCCAAGATCACCATGACCGTCGGATTCGATCCCCGGTTCACCAATGGCGACTATGGGATCTTCGTCCAAGCGGCGCCGGAGCGCCTGCGTGACCTGGAGACCAAGTTGCGTCACCACGGGGCCGTGGAGGTGCGCGGTGAGAGCTGAACTCCTGAGACGGCAGGCGGCACAGGGGAGACGGCAGATGATGCGCCGACTCGCGCCTGCATTGTTGCTGACGCTTGGTGCGTGTGAGTGGTTCACGGACTTCAAGCGGTCGCCGATGGTGACCACCTGGGAAAGCGATTCGATCCTCAAGGTGCGCGGCGCGCCGCAGGGATCCGTCCCGACGAGCGGGACCGCGGTCTCGGCCCTGCAGGTGTCCTACCTCGCGATGCCGGCGACCCTCGACTCGGTGGCCGCATTGGTCACCAACCCGACGCCGGTCACCGAGGCCTCGCTGCGCAACGGCCGCATGCAGTACCAGATCAACTGCGCGGTGTGCCACGGGGGCTCCGGGGCAGGGGACGGGACGGCGACCAAGTACGGGATGATCCCGATGCCGCTGACGA
Organism: Gemmatimonadota bacterium; assembly: GCA_016794835.1. GTDB lineage: Bacteria > Gemmatimonadota > Gemmatimonadetes > Gemmatimonadales > Gemmatimonadaceae > RBC101. The sequence continues at coordinate 1,685 of JAEUJL010000834.1, forward strand.
CCGACGTCACGAAGGGCCGTAGCGACGGGTACCTGTTTGCCATCATGCGGAATGGGCGCGGCGCGATGCCGCCGTACAACCGCATCGAAGAGTTGGACCGCTGGGATATCGTCAACTACATCCGCGGCCTGCAGGGCCGCATCGGTGGGGTGCCGATCGAGACCACGCCGGTCGCCATGCCCGGGGTGACGGGCGACAAGGTCCCGGGGGCATCACGCCTCGGGCCCAACCGCTGGGCGCCGCACGCCGGTGCCCCCAGGTCGGAGAGCTCGCCGACGCCGGATAGCACCGCGGCCGCGCCGCAGGGAGCACGCTGATGAGCGCCCATCACGGACATACGCCGACGCGCGACGAGATCGTGCGCATGATCCAGGGCGCGCCGATCCCGGCGCGCCTCAAGACGATCGCCCTCCTGCTCGCGGTCGTCGGGTTCGGCACCTTCATCGCCGGTGCGGCGATGGGGGAGGATCGCGCCTGGCAGGCGTTCCATGTGAACTGGTTGTTCTTCACGATCCCCGCCTCGGCGGCGGTGATGTTCTCCGCCGTGCAGCGCATCACCACGGCGCGGTGGTCGCGCTCGGTGATCCGCTTGATGGAAGGGTGGGTCGCCTGGTTGCCGATCGCCTTCGTCCTCCTGCTGGTCACCGTCTTCCTCGGCAAGGGGCACATCTTCCCGTGGACGCATGAGCACATTGCGATCCCCGAGAAGGCGCTGTGGTTGTCGCCCGGCTTCTGGTCCGCCCGCGTCGTCGCGGTGTTCGCCCTGATCACCGTCCTGTCGATCTGGTACATCCGCACCTCGGTGCGACTGGATGTGGGGCTCGTGCCGGAGTGGGGCGCCGGGTGGGCCAAGGGAATTCGCGACGGGATGCGCGCCGGCTTTGGTGAGGAGCGTCGGGAGATTCACTCCACGCACTCGCTGCAGGGCAAGCTCGCGGTCTACCTCGCCCTCGTCTTCGGGTTCGGCTGGAGCATGCTCGCCTGGGACCTGTCGATGTCCATGGACTTCCACTTCCAGTCGACGATGTACGGCTGGCAGGTGTTCATGGGTGGCTGGCTGGTCAACCTGATGGTGTTCGCCCTGTTGATCCGCGG
>JAEUJL010000848.1 GCA_016794835.1 Gemmatimonadota bacterium
ACCCGACACCGCCACCTTGTAGAAATCGGGATACCGCAGGATGGCGTCCGTCCCGGAGAACCCGCCCCCGGAATGGCCGTAGATCCCGACGCGCCCCAGGTCCATCTGGCGGTGCCGCACGGCAAGCTCCCGAAGTGCCGAGATATGATCGGGAATCCCGTTGTCCGTCATGTTCCCGTAGTACGCGTCGTGGAACGCCTTCGACCGCAGCGGCGAACCGAAGGCATCCACCGTGAAGACGATGAAGCCGAGTTCAGCGAGCGCCTGCGGACTGCCCGGAGCGCTCGTCATGAAGCTCCGCGAGGCCACGGCCCCGATCTGCGGCCCGGGGTAGATGTAGTCCACCACCGGATAGGTCCGCGTGGAATCGAAGTCCGTCGGGAAATAGAGATACCCGTGTACGTCGGTGATGCCGTCACGCCCCTTCGCGCTGAACGCCGTCGGTGCCTTCCACCCCGACGCCACAAGCCGCGAGATGTCGCCGGTCTCCACCGTCTGCAGTGCACGCCCATCGGGGGCGCGCACCACCGTGGTCGGTGCCTGGTCCCGACGGGAGTACATGTCCAGGAAGAACCGTCCCGACGGCGACGCCCACACCTGGTGATCGGCATTCTCCGTCGAGAGGCGGGTCAGTGCCGACCCATCCAGGCCGACCTTGTACAATGTCCGGTAGTAGGGATCGATCCCGGACTCACGTCCCACCCCCGTGAAGTGGATCGTCCCCGTGGCCTCATCAACGCCCAGCAGGTCCAGGACGAGCCAGGCCCCGTTCGTCACCTGGTTGAGGACCTGGCCGGTCGTCGCATCGATGCGATACAGGTGTCCCCAGCCATCACGCTCCGACCACCAGAGCAACTCACGCCCATTCTTCAGCGGGCGCCAGTTGGGAGTGCCGTTGAACTGGTGCAACTCGCGATAGGTCTTCCCGGCCTCGGTGAAGACAAGGCGCGCCTTGCCGGTTGTGGGATCAGCCTGGTACAGGTCGTACTTCTTGAAGTCACGACTCCGCGCCGCGACAAACAACGACGCCCCATCCCGCGTCCACTGCACATCCCGGAACGCCGAGTCGGCTGATGTGAACATCCCCGGGATCGGGGGAATATCGAGCTTGGTCCCCTTGCGTCCCTCGACGTCGAACACATAGACGTCCCACGTCGGGATGATGGAGTCCCCGGGGAGGGCGTACTTGTAGCTGTGGAGCTTTGGCCGACCGCCGGGGACGGTTTCCCACAGGTGGAGCGACTCGACGCGGCGCTCGTCGTACCGATGGGTCGCGATCCGGCGGGAGTCCGGGGACCACCGCAGGACGGGCCACACCTTCCGCTTCGCGCGGCGATTCGTGATCTCCTGGCAGCACCCCTCGGGCACCACGCCGTAGCCCCAGTACGCCTCGCCGTCGGTCGACAGCTGGCTCTCCTGTCCGGTCGCGACGTTCCGCACCCAGAGGTTCTCGTTCCGGGAGAACGCGGCCCACTTGCCGTCGGGTGAGGTGATCTCGTCTCGTGGCGCGGCGGCGCGGCGCTCCGGCCCCGTACAGCGATACGTCGCCAGGTCGCAGGTGTAGCGCGCGGAGTCGGCGACCTGCACCTGGATCGCCGCACCGCCGCGCACAAAGGCGAACTCCGTGAAGGGGAGCCGATCCGGGACGTACGACGTGTCGGCCGCCACCGAAAGCCCGGCCGCCAGCCGCGCGTGGTCAAAGGCGGGTGTCCGCGTCCCGCGATTCGGGTCGACGACGATGAACTCGGCACCGAGCCCCCGCGCCCCACGGAACCAGAAGCGGTCGTTGTCGAGCCAGCGGGGCTCGAACTGGTTGCCGGAGACCAGCGCCTGCACGTGCTGGCCGAGCTGGGACGCGGCGCGATTGTAGCGCGCGGTGATGGGCGCCTGGGCCGGCAGCTGGCTGGCCCCTGCGACGAGGGCGGCGATGGTGATGACGAGGCGGTGACGCATCCGATTCCCGGTGAGGACGCCGGAAGAACGGAGCGTGGAGCCGCGCGGTCAAGACCAGGAGCGCCCCCTCGGTGCGCTCGCTGGACGTGCTCAGTTCGTGAGGATCCCCGCCGTGCCCAGCACGTCAACCACGAAGTCGCGTACCGGCTGGTCCAGGTCCGTCGAGCGTGACCACGCGATCGTTCGCGTCGTGCCGTTGCGCGTGATCTTCAACTCGTACATGGGACCATCCACGGCCGCGGGCGAGAGGTCGTACATCGAGCGCGCGCGACGAAAGGCACCAGACGTGGTGGTACCGAACAGGGATCGCAGCCGTGCGGTGGTCAGCGGGACGGTGCGCTCCGGGGTGAGCCGACAGTCCCCTCCCTCACCACGGATACGCGGGGTGGTGCAGTGCACGCGTGTGGTGGTCGTTGCGCTATCCACGACGAGATACAACGTCACGCCAAGGAGCCCGCCGTAGGCGGTGTAGGCAATCTGGGGCGGGGTCGAGGTATCCGGCTCCTCGTTCTCGACGGGGCCAGCACCACAACCCGCGAGGAGTGCCGCCACGGTCAGGGCCCTACCGACTGCACGCATCTTGTACCTGGCGAGGAGGATTTCTCGAGAAACACGCGGGCGTCGGTCCGCCCCTGACACGGCCGGCCTTCGCAAGGAGCCAACGGGGCTTACGGTAGAAGCACCACGCCCGTAGACGTCGAATGGGCGGCTTGAACAAGGGCGACCAGCGCCCGGATGTTACGTCGCCGCCGCCGGGGCGACGAGAAGGAGCTCCCGATGGCGCCACTCCAGCATGGCCAGCCCGCCGACAAACAGCGCCTCGCCGACCAAGTGCAACAGGCCAAACCCCGATGCGGACCGCGCGAAGGTGAGCGCCGAGACGAGGCACAACACCGCCCATGCCGCGTTGGCGACCACCAGGACCGTGATCAAACGCCGTGGCCGCACGCTCCGCCGCGCCAGGGAACCCGAGAACGATCCATACGCCAGGTTCGCCGCACCGGTGAACACGAGGAAGCCCAGGGGCAACGCGAACAGTCGGGAGAGCCACGGCGAGAGCAGGAGCACCAACACCCCGACGACCAGTCCGGCCGTGCTATCGATCCGGAGGAGGGAGCGCGGTTCCGGCATGCCTTAGATCTGCGCGAGCATCAAGACGTACCCGTCCGGGTCTTCGAGCCGACATTCACCGCCGGGCATGTAGAACGGATACTTGATTTCACTCGGCGCGTGCCCCCGCGCGACGAGCGCGGCGCGCGTGTCCGCGATGTTGTCGAAGTACAAGTAGAACAAGACGGCCTGCTGGGTGTGATCGATCGGCCCGGACGCCGTCCCGACCATCAAGTTGGCGTCTTCACTTTCCAGCCAGGCCCAGATGGGGGCGGTCTTTCCGCTTGGAACGACGGTGTTTTTCACCGCGAAGCCGAGGTCGGCGTAGAACGCGATGCTGCGTGCGACGTCGGCGACGTGGGCGAAGGCAACGAGGGATCGGGTTCGGGCGGTGGTCATGAGGCCAGGATGCGGTCGGTTCCAGTCGATAGGTTAAGCGACGGCTTCCAACACGGCCAGCGGCGAGAGCTGGGCGCGTGAGCCCAACACCCCGAAGCGCAGGGGCGTCGCACCGACCACCCCTGCGCCCGGCCTCATCGCCGCCCTACGCGGCCCGTGCCTGCGCCGCCTGCGTACCCTGCCCGTCGACACCTTCCTGCTCCACCGACTCGCGGACCCGTGCGGAGACGCGGCGGCGCAGGCTTTTCCACTCCGCCAGCACCGCGGGGTCCCGCTCCAGCACCAGGTTCAGCACGCCGTCCAACAGCCCGACGATGAACCGCCCCCGGCGCGCCTCCACTCGCAGCGCCTCGACCGTGCCCGAGGATTCCGCCTGGCTTCGGATGCGTGCCTCGTGCAGCGCCGTGAGCGCGTCGAGGAGCGCGGTCAGCTGCTCCGCGTAGTCCGCCCGGAGCCCGGCCTGGGCAAAGGCCGCGGCGTGTTCACTTGCAGCGGCGGCGACGGCCCGTGCGGCCGCCAGCTGGGCGACATGGTCCTGCCGTCCCCGCACCCGCAGGATGGTTGCCAAAGTGTCGTCGCTCCCGGCGATCGATCGCGTGAGACGACGGACCGGGGTGAGAAACTCCACCTCGAGCCGACGTCGCATCTCCTGGTACGCCGCGGTTCGCGACTGTCTGCCACCGCGTGCGCCCTCGCGCAATTCCGCGAGCGCGGTCATGCGGGTGCTCACCGCGGCGAGCGCGTCACGGTTGGCCTTCATGTTGGCCGACGACGATTCCACCTGGTGCCGATCGAGGAAGTCCACCAACGGCCGGAATCCATCGAAGGCACGCTTGTTGTTCGCATTCATGGTCATGGTCCGATCCTCATATGGTCGTGTGTGTGCCCGGGCCCGTTGGTGGGCCCGGTGTCCGGCACTTCGCACCTGCCGGTCGTCGCGAACGACCGTCCCAACACGACACGGCGCGTCCGCCGCATCGCACACCGCCCCCGGGCCGAGCACGCTCGCGAGACGCGCACGGCCGAAGGCGACTGCCGGGGGAACGCGAATCTCCGCTCCCCTTGCCCTGTAGCAGGATTTCTCAGCTCCATCGCAACCCCCTGCGGAGGAGCCGTCAGATTTTGTCGAGTGTGAGCCCCCTACTAGTTCCGACGCGGGCTCAGTTCCATCGCAAGTCCCCCCCGCACATGTCCCCTCGCGGGGACAGCGCGCGGCCGCTGCTGAACACCTCCAGGGGGAGACCGGCCAGCACGTGCGCGTCACTCGAGCCCCCCTGACCTATATACTGGGACGAGTCGCCAAAACGCGTCGTCCGAGTCTTCAGGAACTCGGCGCCGGGGGTTCAACCGCCCGAGGTGGACTCATCGAGCGCGGGCCGCTACGCGGCTACCGGAGCTTACCAGGCGGGGGCTGCCAGGGAACGCGAATCTCCGTTCCCCTTTCCCTTGGCAGGATTTCTCAGCTCCATCGCAAGCCCCGCGACGGAGCAGCCGTCAGAGTTCGGCGAGAGTGAGCCCCCTACTTGTACTGACGCGGACTCAGTTCCATCGCAAGTCCCCCGGCGCACATGTCCCCTCGCGGAGACACGGCGCGGTCACTTTGCCGAGTGACTAGTGGGGGAGAACGGCCGGGTGGAGGGGCAACT
>JAEUJL010000854.1 GCA_016794835.1 Gemmatimonadota bacterium
CGGCGCACCACCCGCTTGAGCTGGTCCGGCGAGAGGGGCGCATCGGTGGCCACCACGATGATGATCGACCCCTGCTCGGGATCTTCCGCCGGCGCGTCCGGGCCGCCCGGCGGCGCCCCGCAGACAGGGAGGGGGCGGCCATCGAAGGCGGTGAGGGGCGGGTCGATGCGCTGCGCCACACACGGCTCGAGCCCCGTGACCTCGCGCCCGACCGGGATCCCGGCAATGCGGAGTTGGGACCGGGTGCCGTAGTTGCACTGCACCAGCACCCCGACCGTGAATCCGCCCTCGACCGTGGAGAGCACCCGTGACGAGGTCCCGGTGCCTCCCTTGAAGCCATGGCAGTTCATCCCGGTGCCCCCGCCCACATTCCCCTCGGCCACGGGACCGGGCCGCGCGGCGTCGAGCGCCTGGAAGGCGTGCTCCGGCTTCACGTGGAGCCCCTTCATGTCATTCAACCCGCCATCGGCGGTCTCCGCGACCACGGGATACCAGAACGGCCCCGGCGCATTCCGCGTCACCATCCAGGCGACCACGGCGTCGCGCACGATCCCGACACTCAGCGGGTTGGTGATCATGATCGGCGTCTCCAGCACGCCGGGCTCCTCGATCCAGTGCGTCCCCGTCATGTCGCCATTGCCGTTCCCCGCGTAGTACGCGGCAAACACCGGCTCCAGCGTCGCCCGCCCGCGCGGCAGGATCGCGGTGACTCCGGTCCGCACGGGTCCCTGCCCCACCACGCGCTTTCCCTCACCGCGAATCAGCGTCGTGTAGCCGACCTCGACCCCCGCGACGTCCGTGATGGCGTTGTGGCGACCAGGGGTGCCGTCGAGCGGGATGCCGAGGTCGCGAGCCCGCGCCCGCCCCTGGGCGACAGCCTCGGACGAGAACGCGTGGCTGGCCGCGACGACCAACAAGGACGGGAGAATGCGAGCGCGCATGAGTGGGATGGTGGGGATGGCGGGAGAGGATACCGCCAGGGATGGCGACCGGCGAGTGAGGCGATGCTCCCCGCGAGGCGCGCCCCGTCCAACCCCAGCCACGCGCGCGCTCCACCGACGGCCACGTGTGCGCGTGCGAGCGCCCAGGATCAGGTTCGACGCAGTTCCGCCGAGAGATGCGGCCGCAACCCCGCGACACCGCCCAACTCCATCGCCATCGCGTATGCCAGGGTGTCGCCGGACCAGAGGAATCGCCGCGTTGAGCGCACGACGCGAGGATCCGCGGCGTAGGCTTCGCTGGTCCAGTCCACCTGCAGGCCATCGGGCCGCGGGGTGATCACACCACGCAGGCGCTCGTACCGCGTGCCGTTCTGGATCGTGCTCAAGACGAGACCGTCAGCGTCTGACACGATCGCACCGACCTCGTGGTGCGACGCCGACTCCGGCCCCCCGTCCCCGGATCGCTTCCACGCCCACTGCTCGAACCGGATGAGGCCGCGCGGCAGGTCGGCCGTCATGACCAGCCGCTCGCGGTAGCTGAACGGGGTGATGGTCGGGAACTCGCCCTGGCCCTCACCCTCCCATGCGCCACACCACGGGTGCAGCCGTTCAAGCACCGGTGGCCGCGCCGCTGTTCCCCAGGGAGCGGGATCGCACATCCTCGAGCACACGCGCGATGAAGGCGTCCACCCCAACGACCTCCTGCTTCTTCCCCTGCCCGCGCTCGCGCACGGCCAGCGTCCCTGCTTCGGCCTCGCGCTTTCCGATGACGGCCATGTACGGGACCTTCATCATCTCGCCTTCGCGGATGCGATAGTTGAGCGTGTCGCTGCGTGCATCCATGTGGGCGCGGATCCCGGCCGCCTTCATCTTCGCCGTCACCTCGGCGGCGACAGGGGCCAGGTCGTCGGAGATCGGCAGGACCCGCACCTGCTCCGGCGCCAGCCAGACGGGGAACGCCCCGGCGAAGTGCTCGATGAGGATCGCCATGAACCGCTCGATCGACCCGCTCACCGCACGGTGGATCACGACCGGCCGGTGGGTCGTGTTGTCCTCGCCCACGTACTGCAGGTCGAAACGCTCCGGCGCGGCATAGTCGAGCTGGATGGTTCCCAGCTGCCAGGCGCGTCCCAGCGAGTCCTGCACGTCGAAGTCGATCTTGGGCCCGTAGAAGGCGCCATCCCCCGGCTTCAGCTCGTACGGCTTGCCCGTCGCCTTGAGTGCGCTCTCCAGCGCGCGCTCGGCGCGATCCCACATCTCATCGCTGCCAATCCGCACCTCGGGGCGCGTCGCGAACTTGATGCGGGCCTCGAGCCCGAAGGTCGCGTAGTGCCCCAGGATGAAGTCCATGAGGAAGCGCACTTCCTCGTCGATCTGCGACTCCATCAGGAAGACGTGGCAATCGTCCTGCGAGAACTGGCGCACGCGGGTCAGGCCGGAGAGGGCGCCGGTCAGCTCGTTGCGGTGCAGGACGTCGAAGGTGACATACCGCAGCGGCAACTCGCGATACGAGTGCTTCTTTGCCCCGTACAACACGTAGTGCGAGGGGCAGTTCATCGGCTTGAGCGAGCTGTCGAGTTCCTCGGTCTCCTTGTTGTGGATGAGGAACATGTTCTCGCGGTACTTCCCCCAGTGCCCGGACTGCTCCCACAACATCTTGTTGTAGATGAGGGGGGTGCGGATCTCCTGGAACGCCTCGCGCTGCCGGTCGCGGACGAAGTCCACGAGGGTGTTGTACATGGTCGTCCCGCGCTCGGTCCAGAAGGCCGACCCCGGCGACACCTGGGAGAACATGAAGAGGTCGAGCGTCTTGCCCAGCACCCGGTGGTCGCGGCGCTTGGCTTCCTCGAGGCGGAACAGGTGCTGCTCGAGGTCTTCCTTCTTCCAGAACGCGGTGGCGTAGATGCGCTGCAGCATCGGGCGCCGCTCGTCGCCGCGCCAATAGGCCCCCGCGGTGTGCAGGAGCTTGAAGTGCTTGAGGTACCCCGTGTCGGGCACGTGCGGACCGCGGCACAGGTCGATGAACGGACCGTCCGTGTAGGTCGAGATCACCTCGTCGGCCCCGAGGTCGGCGATGCGTTCCAGCTTGAGCGGGTCATCGGAGAAGCGACGGTTCGCCTCCACCCGGTCGATCTCCTCGCGCACAAACGGGTACTTCTCGGCCACCACCTTCCGCATCTCGGCCTCAAAGGCCTCGACGTCTTCCGGCGTGAACGGCTTCTCGACACCGAAGTCGTAGTAGAAACCGTCGTCGATGGCCGGGCCAAAGCCGATCTGGGCATCCGGGCGCAACCGGCGCACCGCCGTGGCGAGGATGTGGGCCCCGGAATGCCGCAGGACGGCGAGCGACTCGGGGTCCTTCTCCGTCAACACGCGGAAAGCGCCGCCGCGCCGCAGGGGCGTCCCCAGGTCGACCGTCTCGCCCTCCACCACCACGGCGATCGCCGCCTTGAGGAGTCGTTCGCCAATACTGGCCACCACATCGCGGGCCGGCGTACCCACCGGGACCTCGCGGCGTGCACCATCGGGGAGCGTGAGGACGATCATGATCGGGACAATCGGGTAACGGGAGACCCGCAGCGCCACGCCTACGCGCGGGCGACGAGGGCCGGGGGGATGTCGTTGACGTGACGGAGGGCGAGGTAGACCCCGCCCAGCAGCAGCGCGACCACTATGGCCCACGCCAGCCACCAGGCGACCCCACGCG
>JAEUJL010000875.1 GCA_016794835.1 Gemmatimonadota bacterium
TTGGGGGCGAGGGGCGAGCCGGGCGGGCTCGGTATCGCTCGTGAAACGGCGTGTTACAGTGCTTGACCCCCCTGTCACGGATCGGCAGCTTTCCGGCGCCCCAGACGGCCCGCCGCGAGGCCCTCGCGTGCGCGCGGGGCACCTTTCCTTTTCAAGCCTCCACATATGAACCAGTTTCGTCGATTCCTTGTGATCGCGACGGCCGCTTTGGCCTCGATCACGGGGGCAGGCGTCGCGTCCGCACAGGGCGTAACGACCGGAGCCCTTCGCGGGACCGTGACCGACTCGATCGGCAACCCCATGGAGGGGGTGCAGATTCGGGCCACGAACCGGGCCACGGGATACAGCGCCGGTGCCCTCACGCGTGCCAACGGTACGTACTTCATCCAGGGGCTCGAGGTCGGTGCCTACTCGGTGCAGGCGCGCCGCATCGGCTTCGAGCCGCGCAATGTCGACAACGTGCCCGTGGCGTTGTCGCAGGTGGCGGTCGCCGACTTCAAGTTGACCCAGGCCGTGGCCCAGCTGGCCGGCGTCCGGGTCACCGCCACCGCGACGGCCGCGGAGACCTTCGCCCCGTCGAACACGGGCACGAAGGCCGTGGTGTCCGACACGGCGATCCAGCGCCTCCCCACCCTCACGCGCAACCTGACCGACTTCATCAAGCTGGCTCCGCAGGTTTCGGCCTCCGGGCCGGGCTTCTCGGCCGGCGGCATGTCGAACCGCATGAACAACGTGCAGATCGACGGGGCGACCGAGCGCGACGTCTTTGGTCTTGGCGCGACGGGCCAGCCGGGTGCGCAGGTCAGTGCGAAGAGCGTCGGCCTCGAGGCGGTGAAGGAGTTCCAAATCGTCCTCGCGCCGTACGACGTGCGGCAGGGGAACTTTGGCGGGTTGTTGCTCAACGCCGTGACGAAGAGCGGAACCAACACCCTGCAGGGCTCGGCCTTCTACACCTATCGCGACCAGGACTTCTCGAAGGACACCTCGATCACGCGCTCCACCCCGTTTGACCGGACCCAGTACGGGTTCGCGCTGGGTGGCCCGATCATCAAGGACAAGCTGCACTTCTTCATCACCCCGGAGTTCCAGTCCGAGAACTCGCCGTTCCCCGGCCCGTTCCAGGGCCAGGCCGCGGACATCACGCCGATCTTCGGCTTGACGGACCCGATCCGTCAGCGGGCCGAACAGGCGCTGACCGCGCTCGGCATGACAGACCTCGGCTCGGCTGGTTTCGTGAACCAGGCCAATCCGCTCGCCAACTTCTTCGGGCGCCTGGACTGGCGCGTCAACGACACGCACCGCGCCGTCTTCCGCCTGAACTACTCGGATGCCGAGAGCCCGCGTTCGCAGCAGGGCCGCAGCGCGACGACGACGGTGTTCACCAGCCAGTTCCACGACTTCTCCTCGCAGAAGATCGCCCCGGTGTTCCAGCTCTACTCGAACTTCGGGAACGGGACCTTCAATGAGTTCTTCGCCGGGTACAACCGGGTGCGGGACCGCCGCGTGCCGCGTTCGACCTTCCCGTCGATCCGCGTCAACAACGTGCCCCTGGCCTCGAATGCGACCAACGGCGTGATCTGGGCCGGTGCCGACGAGTTCTCGCAGGGGAACGAAGTCGACATGGATACCTACGAGATCACGAACAACTACACGGTGCCGCGCGGGAACCACACGCTCACCTTCGGGACGCGCAATGAGTTCGTGAAGATCCGCAACCAGTTCACGCAGTCCTCGCTGGGCGCCTGGACCTTCCAGAACCTCGACTCGCTGGCCGCCGGGAACGCCAACTCGTTCCGCAAGGCGATCATCCTGAG
>JAEUJL010000105.1 GCA_016794835.1 Gemmatimonadota bacterium
CCGGCTTTCCCCAAGCAGGGTCATCGGGCCGATCGGCAGCGGATAGTGCCCGGGCAGCGGCTCGGTCTCGTAGTTGAAGTCCAGGAGCAGCGCCTGGTCGAACCCGGTCTCGACAAAGCAGTTCGCATGCCCGTCGAACCCCGGGTCGAGCGCCTCGCCGGCGAGGAAGTGGGCGATGTTCGCGTCCAGCACCTCGGACTCGAAGTGGGCGACCGATCCCGCCTTGGACGTCGGCAGGTTCGTGGCGTCGCCGATCGCGAAGATGTTAGGGGTGACCGTGCTCTGCAGCGTGGCCGGGTTGGTCTTCACGAACAGGTTCTCGTCCACCAGCTCCGGCGTCGCCTTGAGGTACGCCGCCCCCTGGTGCAGCGGAATCGTGACGAGCAGGTCGAACGGCACCTCGCGCCCGTCCCAGCTCTCCAGCACCTTGCGCTCGTTGTCCACGCGCCCCGCGTTGAACTCCGTCACCAACCCGATGTGCTTCTTCTCGAGCAGGTGGCCGATATGCTGGGCCGCCACCGGCCGCGTGAAGGCGCCGTCGAGTGGCGTCGCGTAGGTGATGTCCACGACGTCGCGCATCTTGCGCATCGTGAAGTACCAGTCGGCGAGGAAGGAGAACTCCAGCGGCGCGACCGGGCACTTGATCGGCATCTCCACGACATTCACGACGAGCTTGCCGCCGCGCCACGTGGACAGCTTCCGGGCCAGTGCGGTCGCCCCCTCGATCGTGTAGAAGTCAAAGACCGCATGCTGCCACTCACGCCCGACGAGCCCTTCCGTCTCCTCCGGCGCGATCCGGGTGCCGGTGGCAATGACGAGCACGTCATACGGGAGGCGCGTCCCATCCTTGAGCAGCACGGCATGGTCGTCGGGCACCACCTGCTCGATCGCTCCCGCCTTGTAGGTCACCTGCTCGTGCATTTGCATGCCGCGCGGTCGGACGATGTCGTCCGGTCGGTAGATCCCGAACGGCACGAAGAGCAAGCCGGGCTGGTAGATGTGGCGGGGATCCTCGTCGACCACCGTGATCGAGGTGCTCCCCGCCGTGACCTCCTGTGCGTAGCGACGCCGCAGCCGGTTGGCCATGATGGTCCCAGCCGTTCCGCCGCCGAGGATGACGATGCGAGACATAGGCCGCCTCCAGGGGTTCGGGACCGGAGCCCCGGTCCGCCGCCAAGATGGGCCCCACCGGAGGGCCCGCGCGTCAGGCACCGCCACCGCACCGCGTCAGGGACTCCTTGACCCCGACGTCCCTCCCGCGAGGACGACGCGGCAGGATACCTTCCCCGCTCGCCCTCACCCCCTGCAGTCATGACGAGCCCTTCCGAGGCCGGTGGACCGGTGGTCCCAGGCGCCGAACACGCGCACGCCTCCTTCGCCGGCACCTTCACCTACTCCGGCTACCTGCACCTCGAGCAACTCCTCGGCGCCCAGGCCCCCGTCACGACGGCACATGACGAGGTCCTGTTCATCACCATCCACCACGTGCAGGAAGTGTGGATGAGCCTGATCATCGCCGAGCTCGAGGCCGCGATGTCGCGACTCGCCACCGGGGACTTCGCCCCGGCGATGAAGATGCTCGCCCGCGTCTCGCGTGCCCAGGAACAGATGGGGAACGCCTGGGAAGTGCTCAAGACGATGACCCCGTCCGACTACCTGAAGTTTCGCGACTCGTTAGGCCGGGCGAGCGGGTTCCAGAGCTGGCAGTATCGCAGCATCGAGTTCCTCCTCGGCAACCGCCAGCGCTACCTGCTCCGCCCCTTTGCCGAGCACGCGGACGCCCACGCCAGGTTGCTCAAGCTCCTGGAGTCGCCATCGATCTACGACCTGGCCCTGCAGGCCCTGGCCAAGGAAGGGCTGCTCGCCCCCACCGCCCTGCGCACGAGTTATGACGCCCAGCCGGTGAGCCAACCGGACATCCGCGCCGCCTGGCTGGCGGTCTATCGGGACACGGCCCGGTACTGGGACCTCTACTACCTCGCCGAGAAGCTCGTGGACGTCGAGGACAACTTCCGGCGTTGGCGGTTCAACCATGTAACCACCGTGGAGCGACTCATCGGCCACAAGGTGGGCACGGGTGGCACCACGGGGGTCGGGTACCTGCGAAAGGCGCTCGACGTGGTCCTCTTCCCGGAGTTGTGGGAGGTCCGCACCGAGCTCTAGGCATCGAGGGGCCTGGCGCGGCGCCCTCGCACGATCCGCGACGATTACCAGGTGGGCGAATCGCGATGACATGAGCCGCGGCGGCCAGAACTCCCGCCTGTGGGGGTGACTTCACCCGCCACCTCATGACCAGGCTCGCAGTTGTCGTCGGCATGCTCTCCCCCGTGGTCGCATGGGCGGATGTTGCCCCGGATCCCATCTCCGCGGTGGCCAACCCGCAGGTCGGCATCCTGCTCGCGATTGCCGCACTGGTCGCCGGCCTCTGGATTCGCCGCCGCCGCAACAAGCGGTGAATGCGGCATCGCCGCTCCGGTTCGGCGCCGCCGCCGGGGGACTGCTCCTCGGGGCGACCCTCCTGGTGGCGAACGCGCCCCTGGAGTTTGCCCTCGCCAGCGTGTTCCTCTTCGCGGGCCCGCACAACTGGATGGAGTTCCGGTATGCGGTCGCCCGACTCCCCTCGCGACTCGCCGTGTTCCGGCGCTTCTTCAGCGTCGCCCTGGGTGGCATCGTCCTGTTGACGGTCGGCTCCTGGGCGATTCCCGGCGCCGCGCGTTTTGGGGGGTCGGCCCGCTCCGCGGCGATGTGGGCCCTGCTCTGGAACCTCTCCCTCGTCGGATGGATCGCCGGGCTGGCGTACCTGCGCAGTCGCGAGCGGCCGGTGCGTGACTGGCCGTGGCTGCTCCCAGTCGCCTTGGCCATCGGCGCCCTCGTGTGCGTCGCACCCACCGCGTGGTCGCTGGCCCTGGTCTATGCGCATCCGGTGGTGTCGTTCGTGGTCCTCGACCGCGAATTGCGACGGCATCACCGCCAGTGGCGCCAGGTGTACCACGTGGCGCTGGCTGCCGTGCCCCTCGCGATCGTGCTGCTCTGCTGGACCCTGCGCGATGCCCCACCGCTCGCCGGCGAGGGCACCGATGCGTTGACCATGCGACTCGTCGCACATGCCGGCGCGCGCGAGATCCCCATCCTGTCGACGCGGGCCCTAGTTGCCACCCTCGCCCTGCTCGAGCTGCTCCACTACGCGGTGTGGATCGTGGCGCTGCCCGTGGTGACCGGACAGGGAGCGCCCTGGCGGACGGTGCGCGCGGCGATCACGCGCGGATGGGTCACGCGGCAACGGGCCTTCCGCCTCGCCCTCGGCCTGGGTGCCGCGGCGGTCCTCACGCTGTGGATCGCCTTCACCGCCGACTACGCGCGCGCGCGCGACCTTTACTTCACCCTGGCGATCGCGCACGTCCTGGCGGAGGTGCCCGTCGTGCTGCGATTGGTGTGATGGCGGACCGCGGGGCCTTGGCCAACTTCGCCGTCGCGTGGGCGCTCACGATCGGCATCGAATCCGTGGTCCTGTGGTTCGGCCTTGCCCCACGCCACACCGCCGGCACACGCGTGTTTGCCGGACTGTGGCTGTCGTCGTGCACGCTGCCGGTGGTGCACTTCGTCTTCCCCGCACTCCGGGGCCTCGGGATGTCCGCCGCGGGATGGATCGGCCTGGCGGAGGTGTTCGCGCCGGTGGCCGAGTGCCTGCTGTTCGCCCTGGTGCTCGCTCCGGGGAGCGCGGCGGCCCATGGCGTCATCCCGCGGGGGGAACGGGGCCGGGACTTCGCGGCGATCGTCGCCGCCAACCTGGCCTCGGTGGGCGTGGGACTCCTGCTGGCACGGGCGGCATTCCTCACCTAGTCAGGTCGCGCCGGTCGCTGTGGCGCCACGGGCCCCATGCCATCGCTGGCCGGGGCCCGTGTTTCCCACCTACTTCTTGCCGAGCATCCCCATGATATCGTCGAGGGGATTGCCGTCCCCGTCGCGGTCGAGCATCGCGGCCAGGCCACCGAGGGCGCCGCCCCCGGCTCCTCCGCCACCACCCAGCATCCCACCGAGCAACCCGCCAAGTCCACCACCGCTCGACGGCTGCGCCGGTGCGGCCGACTTGGCCATCATCCCGGCCGCCGCCATCGCCAGCATGGGGAGCATCTTCTTGAGCAGCCCCGCATCGAGCCCCGACTGCGCCGACGCCTTCTGCGCCACCGCGCGGCTCACGTCCTTCGACCCGAAGATCTGGCCGAGGACATCATTGCCCTTGGTAACGTCGGTCGGGCTCTGCGACAGCAGGTTCTCCAGCAACCCGGCGCCACCCATCTTGCCTAACAAGCCGCCCAACCCTTCCACACCGCCCGCCGTGGCTGCCTGTTTCTTGAAGCCACCCATGATCGCGGGAAGAAGCGCCGCCGCCCCACTCGCCGCCTGCGCCTCGTTCACGCCGAGTTCGCGGGCGATCGACGACAGGCCACCTGCCTGCGCGATGAGGTCCGTGATGTTCATTGCAACCGCCTGATAAGGAAGGG
>JAEUJL010000133.1 GCA_016794835.1 Gemmatimonadota bacterium
GTCACCTGGCAGGTGGCGGCTTCCAACTGCATCCGCGTGCCGTACCAGGTCATGTTCAACCCGCTGGTGACGCCGAGGATGGAGATCTCTCCCGGCAACGTGAAGACCATCACGCCACCATCGAGCGGGTGCCCGCCCACCACTTCACGCAACGTCAGTTCGAACGGCGCCTGTTGCAGGATCTGGCCGAGCGCCGGGAGCACCTTTGCCGGGGGGGCGGCGACGGTCCGCGTGACCGCGAGGCTCCGTTCGGTGGTGCCCAGGAACCGGGTCGCCTGGCGCTCTTGCCACTGGGCGGTCGCGGTGGTGTCGCCCGTGCGCTCCACCGCCGTGGCCGGGCGGGCGCCGCGGACCTCGGCGAGGGCGAGTGAGACAAACTGTTGGGAGATCCCGGCTTCAACCGCCGCGGCCTGCACGTGCTCCAGGCGGTAGCCATCGGCGGGGGTGGCGCCGCGCGCCGCCCCCGCCACGGTCAGCTCGGGGGCGATGTCCTTGCGTTCCAGTCGACGCAGGGCATCGGCCTGCAGCTGGGCCGCGCGATGCCAGAGTGCGGACGCCTCGGCCTCGCTCAGGACGACCGATGGGGCCAGCGTTCCCGCCGCCTGCTCGGCCTGCGCGAGTGCCGCGCCTAACGACTCGGCCAGGGCCTCCCCTGTGCTGGGGCGCGCGTCCGGGTCCTTGGCGAGGCAGCGGTCAATGACGGCGGCGACCGCCCGCGGGACGTCCGGGGCGACGCTGCCGAGTGGTGGGGCAGGCTTGGTGGCGTGGGCGAGCAGGACCGCCGTGGCGACGTCTGCCTCGAAGGGGAAGCGTCCGCTGAGCAGCAGGAAGCCAACCACCCCCAGGGCATAGAGGTCACTGCGTCCATCGAGTGGGGCGCCGGCAACCTGCTCCGGGCTCATGTAGTGCACCGTGCCGAGCACGTTTCCCGTTTGCGTCAGGCCGTCGGCGCGCGTGGTGTCGCGCGCGATGCCGAAGTCGGTGACCATCACCCGCCCGGTGCTTCGCTCGAGCATCAGGTTCTCGGGCTTCACGTCGCGGTGGATCACGCCGCGCGCGTGTGCGTAGGCGAGGGCCCAGGCCGCCTCGCGGAGGTAGCGGACCACCTCAGCCACCGGGAGGGCCCCGCGCGCGCGAAAGCGGTCACCGAGGCTCTCCCCGTCCACATAACCCATCGCGAAGTAGGCGACGTCGTTCACCGCCTCGGCGTGATGGATGGGGACGATGTTCGGGTGGGACAGCTGGGCCGCCGTGCGCGCCTCGCGCAGGAAGCGCTCCCGCACGTCGGCCGCGACCGCTTGTTCAGACGGGAGGACCTTGAGGGCGACCAGGCGATCCAGCGCGAGGTCGCGGGCGAGATACACGATGCCCATCCCGCCACGTCCCAGCTCGCGTTCGATCTGGTAACGGGCCGCCAGGAGGGTGCGCAGGGATTCGATCGTCACGCGGGAAAACTACGCGACTGGCATGCGCCGAGTGTCCGGGATCGCGGGCTACGGCCGGGCGCCGCCCTGGAACTCGCTGAGCTGGAGCGTGATGCTCCCGAAGGCCACCTGGGTTTCCATCTTGACCATCATGCGGCGGTCGTCATCCGTGAACCAGACGGAGGCCTTGCCCCCCTGGCCGAAGATGCCATTGGACTTGAAGACCGGTCGGACGACCACCGTCCCGAACCGGCCGGCAGGCACGTTGACCGACTCGCGCCGCAGGACGGTGAGGGTGACGGGATTGTTGGGTGGCTTGTAGAAGCGACTGTACGAGTAGGTCTGGCCGGCCTCGAGCGGGAGGGTGCGGGCGAAGAAGAGGAACGAGGCCTGGTCGAGGGGCTGGGCGGACATCTCGGCGTCCGGCTTGCGGATCTCCTGCAGGGGGCCGCCGCCCTTGGGGACCCGCCAGTCCGTTTCCTGGTACACGGCGCGCTCGGGGTACAGCTCGGCGATGCGCCGCTCTTCCTTCCCTCCGTTGTTAGTCTCCTGCCGATAGCGCAGCGAGGACAACGTGGCGACGTCGAGCCAGCTTTCGAGGACGTTGACGACGCGGAAGCCGGGGATGCCGGCGCGTACCTCGAGGCGCAGGTGCCACGCGGGTCGCCCGCGGACGGTGTCGATCCCCATGACTTCCATGCGGCCGCTCCCGACGGTGAGCGGACCGTACTTGACGTTGTAGACCATGGATTCGCCGACGCCAAACGGCACGCTCGCCGCGTCGCCGTTCTGGGCGGAGAGCGGGAGGGCGGCCAGGCAGAGGGTGGGGAGGAGTCGGCGCATGCGAGGGGTCGGGCGCCGAAACATAGTCAGCGACGTGGACGCTTTCGGGCTACCCGGGGCGCGGGTGCGGGTTCCGTGAGGGCCCGTCGCAAGGTCGCCGGGGCGACCGCCAGGTACCCATCGCGTAACAGCTCACGCAATCCATCCCAGTCCGTGGCGGCGTCGAGGACCACGCCAACCCACCCGGACGGCCCGACGTAGGGCGGCTTGAAGAAGCGCGCGGGCCAGGTCGTGATAAGCAGCTGCTGGTTGGTGGGGGTGCACTTGATCCACACGCCGTCGCGCCCGCCACCGTGGTGATCATGCCGGCTGGCGAACATGGCGAACAGCTTGTTCTTCACGCGAAAGGTCGGCGAGCCCCAGGCCTCGACTTCATGCGCCTCGGGGAGGGCGAGACAGGCCTTGCGCAGCCGGGCGAGGGGAGAGGGAGGCAACGGGGCGCTCGTGAAGGTGCGACGAGGAGGGTAGGTGATCGGTGCGGCGGTGGAAAGTGGTGGCGTGTGGGTGGATGGTTGCCGGTGCACCGGCGAGCTACTGGCCCGGGACGGTGGGGCGGCGCAGAATTCCGTCGGCGGCTGTGGCGTGTGCCGTCTCCGCCTTTCCCAGCACCCCTCCTGTGATGCCCCAGCGACAAACCCCGTATGACGTCTGCATCGTCGGCTCCGGCGCCGGGGGGGCGATGACGGCGCACGCCCTCACGCAGGCCGGGGCCAACGTCATCATGCTCGAGGCCGGCGCCTGGTGGGACAACACCAAGGACTCGGCCATGCTCAAGTTCCCGTACGACTCGCCGCGGCGCGGGGCGTCGACGACGGAGCGGCCGTTCGGGGAGTTCGACGCCTGTATCGGGGGCTGGCAGGTGGAGGGCGAGCCCTACACGAAGGCAGATGGCACGAAGTTCGATTGGTGGCGGGCGCGGATGCTCGGTGGGCGCACCAACCATTGGGGGCGCATCTCCCTGCGCTTCGGCCCGGACGACTTCCGCCGCAAGTCGCTCGATGGCCTGGGCGACGACTGGCCGATCAGCTACAACGATCTTGCGCCCTACTACGACAAGGTCGACCAGCTGATCGGCATCTTCGGGTCGCGCGAGAACCTGCCCAATCACCCGGACGGGATCTTCCACCAGGCGCCGAAGCCGCGGTGCTACGAGCTGCACGTCAAGCGGGCGGCCGACAAGATGGGGATCTGGTGCATCCCGGCGCGGCTGTCGGTGATCACGCAGCCGCTCAACGGACGCGCCCCGTGCCACTACTGCGGGCAGTGCAACCGCGGGTGCATGACCAACTCCAACTTCTCGTCGCCGAACGTCCTGTTGTTCCCGGCGCAGAAGACCGGTCGGCTCACCATCACCGTGAATGCGATGGCGCGTGAGGTGGCGACCGACGCGCGCGGACTGGCCACCGGGGTGCACTACATCGACAAGGCTACCGGCAAGGACGAGTTTGTGGCTGCGAAGGTCGTGGTGCTGGCGGCCAGTGCGTGCGAAAGCGCCCGCATCCTCCTCAACTCGAGGAGCGCGCGCCATCCCCAGGGGCTCGCCAACTCGTCGGGGGTGGTGGGGAAGTACCTCACGGACACCACGGGCACCGACGTGGCCGGGTTCTTCCCCCAGCTCATGGACCACGTGCCGCACAACTGCGACGGCGTGGGCGGCGGGCACATCTACATGCCGTGGTGGCTGGACAACAAGAAGCTCAACTTCCCGCGCGGGTACCACATCGAGGTGTGGGGCGGGCTCGGTGTGCCCTCCTATGGGTTCGGGGGAGGGATCGACGGGATGCCGCAGTCACGAGGCGGCGGCTACGGCAAGGCACTGAAGGACGAATACCGGCGGTACTATGGATCGACCATTGGGTTCTCGGGGAGGGGAGAGCAGATCCCCAATGCCGACTCGTACTGCGAGCTCGACCCGACGGTGAAGGATCGCTACGGCATCCCCGTCCTCCGCTTCCATTGGAAGTGGCAGGACCACGAATACCAGCAGGTGCGTCACATGCAGGAGACCTTCCGGGCGCTCATTCGCGAGATGGGTGGCGAGCCGATGGGCGACATGCCGACCAGGGAACGGGGGTATGGCATCGCCAACGGGGGGGCGATCATCCATGAACTCGGCTGCGTGCGCATGGGAGCCACCGCCGGGGCCTCCGCCCTGAACGCCAACTGCCAGGCCTGGGACTGCAAGAACCTGTTTGTCACGGATGGCGGCCCCTTCGTCTCGCAGGCCGACAAGAACCCGACGTGGACCATCCTGGCGCTGGCCTGGCGGACCGCGGACTACATCACGCAGCAGCGGAAGGCGGGGGCGCTATGAGAGACAAGGAACCACAGCCAGAGCGAAGCACGGGCAGCACGGGCAGCACGGGCGGTACGAGGGGCACGGGAGGGGATGTGACTGGCACGGGGTTCGCCCGACGCGATGTGCTGCGCATCCTTGCTGCGGCCCCGCTCGCGGTGTTCACGATTGCCTGCGAGGACGTGGACCGGGCGGCGCAGCACGCGAGCGATTCGCTGGCGCAGGCCGCGAAGGATGGCGTGCCCTACACACCGCAGTTCTACACGGCCGAGGAGTTCGCCCTCGCGCGCGTGCTGGCGGACCTCGTGATCCCGGCAGATGAACGCTCGGGCTCGGCGAGTGACGCGGGCGTCCCGGAGTTCCTCGACTTCCTCATGACGGCGTATCCCGACATGCAGGAACCCATGCGCACGGGACTCGCCTGGATGAACACGGCGAGCCAGTCGCGCTTCCAGAAGGCGTTCGTCGACTGCGCCCCGGAGGAACAGGCCCGTCTCCTCGACGAGATCGCCTATCCCAAGCGCGCCGCGGCGTCGGTGAAGGACGGCGTCACCTTCTTCAGCCGATTCCGCGACCTCACGGCATCCGGCTTCTGGTCGAGCCGCATCGGCGTGAAGGACCTCCAGTACATGGGCAACGTGCCGCAGACCGCCTGGAATGGCTGCCCCCCGGACGCGCTCGCCAAGCTCGGCGTCAGTTACACATGACCGGCGGTCCATGGCGGCGGAGTCCGCAGTCATGACGGCACCGCAGCCCGAGGTGGACCGCGCGATCTGCGAGACGCTCGCGCAGTGGGGGATTGGCTACGCGCGGTTCGACCATCCACCCGTCTTCACGTGCGCGGAGGCGGATCTCCATGTCCCGAGCGTGGCGGATGCGCTGCAGACCAAGAACCTCTTCCTGCGCGACAAGAAGGGGGCGCGGCACTGGCTGGTCATCACGTCGTGCGAGAAGCGGGTGGACATCCGGGCCCTCGGCGAACAGCTGGGGGTCGGTCGCCTGTCGTTCGGCTCGCCCGAGCGCCTGATGAAGTACCTGGGGGTGACCCCGGGGGCCGTGACCCTCCTGGCCCTCGCCCATCATGGGGCGAGCGAGGTGGAGTTGGTCATCGACGAGGCCGCGCGCGGCGTGCCGTGGCGATGTCACCCCATGGTGAACACGGCCACCCTGGTGCTCGATCCGGCCGCGTGCGCCGCCTTCCTCGCGCGGACCGGCCACCAGCCCAACTACCAGGCGATCCCTGAGCTCGACGCCTCGGGAAGCTGAGGCGGGAGGGGGCGCCGGAGGTAGCGGGGACGCGGATGCGGCAACACACTTGGGGCGTCTCCCTTCTCCCCGTGTCATGCGCCGCGTTCTCGTCCCACTCCTGCTGTTCGTCGCCAGCTCGACGCTGGCGGCCCAGGCACCCCGGCCGCTCTCCGCGGCGGACATCTTCTCCATTGAAACGGCGGCGGATGTCCAGGTGTCGCCCGATGGTCGCACCATCGCCTACGTTCGCCAGTGGAACGACCAGCTGACCGACAAGAGTTACTCGAACATCTGGATCGTCAACGCCGACGGTTCCGGTCACCGGCCGATCACGTCGGGGAAGACGCACGACGGGTCGCCACGCTGGGCCCCGGACGGCAAGCGCCTCGCCTATGTGAGCGACAAGGCGGGGACCGGTCAGCTCTACATCCGCTGGATGGACACGGGGGAATCCGCGGCGATCACGCAGGGGGCGATCCCGCCGCAGTCCCCCACCTGGTCGGCTGACGGGTCGATGATCGCCTTTGCGCAGTTTGTCCCCAAGGCGCCCCTCGTGATCGGGACCCCGTTGACGCCGCCGCCGGGTGCGCAGTGGGCCGCCCCACCCAAGTACACCGACCAGCTCGTCTTTCGCTTTGACGGCGCCGGCGACATTCCGCCGGGAGTCACGCACCTGTTCGTGGTGCGCACGGATGGCGGCACGCCGCGCCAGGTGACCACTGGTGACGTGAATCATGGCGGGCTCTGGACCGGAGGCTTCGACTGGACCCCCGATGGCACCGAGCTCATCGCCACGGCCCGGCGACGCGATGCGAGCGAGAACGACCTGCTCGAGACGGAACTCGTGGCCTACAACGTGAAGGATGGCAGCGCCCGACGCCTCACCGACCGCCTGGGTCCGGACGTCAGCCCCGTGGTGTCGCCGGACGGCAAGTTGATTGCCTGGCTCGGCTATGACGAGCGAAATGTCGGCTACCAGAACATGCTGCTGTACGTGATGAACCGTGACGGTTCCGGCAAGCGCGTCCTGTCGTCGCGCATCGACAACAGCGTCGCCGCGCCACAGTGGGCCGCGGACGGTTCCGGGGTCTACGTGGATCTCGCCGAGAAGGGGAACACCAAGGTGGCCCTGATCGCCCTGGATGGGTCGTACCGGGTGGTCGCCTCCAACATGGGGGGCACCTTCGGCGCCTACGGCGGTGGCAACTTCTCCGTCGCGCGCAACGGGACGATCGCCTACGGGATGTCGACGCCGAGCATCCCGTCGCAGGTCGCGGTGACCACGAGCGCCCCCGGGGCGCAGGCGCGCGTCGTGACGGCGCTCAACGCCGACCTCCTGGCCAGCCGCACGCTGGGGGCGGTGGAGGAGATTTGGTGGGAGTCGTCCAAGGACAAGCGCAAGATCCAGGGATGGATCATCAAGCCCCCGGGCTTCGACCCGCGCCGGAAGTACCCGATGATCCTGGAGATTCACGGGGGCCCCTTCGCCAACTATGGCGACCGCTTCGATGATGAAAAGCAGATCATGGCGGCACACGGGTTTGTCGTGCTGTATGCCAACCCGCGTGGCAGCACCAGTTATGGCGAGGAGTTCGGCAACCTGATCCACCACGCCTACCCGGGCGACGACTTCCACGACCTCAACTCCGGCGTGGATGCGGTGATCGCCAAGGGCTACATCGACGAGAAGAACCTCTTTGTCACGGGCGGGTCGGGCGGTGGCGTGCTCACGGCGTGGATGATCGGCCACACCGATCGCTTTCGCGCCGCGCTCGCCTTCTACCCGGTGATCAACTGGGAGAGTTTCTCGCTCACCGCCGACATGGCGCCGATGGCGGTGAAGAACTGGTTCCCCGGCTTCTCGTGGGACCATCCCGAGAACTACGACAAGCGCTCGCTGCTCTCGGTGGTCAAGAACGTGAAGACGCCGACCTTGATCATGACCGGCGAGGAGGACTATCGCACGCCGATGTCCGAGTCCGAGCAGTACTACAAGGCGCTGAAGATGCGTGGGGTGGATGCCGTGCTGGTGCGGGTGCCCGAGGAGCCGCATGGCATTCGCAAGCGGCCCAGCCACGCCGCGTCCAAGCTGACCACGCTGGCCGGATGGTTCGACAAGTACAAGGCGCCCGTGCAATGATCCCGGTTCCCGTTCCCCCCGCCACATCCGCGACGCTCATGCGCTCCCTTCGATCGCTCGTCCTGGTCCTCGCCTGGCCTGTCGCTGCGGCGACCGCGCAACCGCGCCCCCTCGCCCCCGCCGACATCTTTGCGCTGGCGTATGCGGCCGATCCGCAGGTCAGCGCCGATGGGCAGTGGGTGGCCTATGTGCGGCAATGGAGTGACCCGTCGACCGACCGCCGGTACAGCAACATCTGGTTGGTCAAGGCGGATGGCTCCGACCACCGCCCGCTCACCGGCGGCACCTTCACGGAACACTCCCCGCGCTGGTCCCCGGACGGCACCCGCCTCCTGTACATCTCGAACCGGGGCGGGTCGCCCCAGCTGTATGTCCGCTACATGTCAACGGGCGAGGCGTTCCCCGTGACAAATACGCGACAGCCTCCCGGCAGCCCCGTGTGGTCCGCCGACGGGACGCAGGTGGCCTATCTCGCCCTGGTGCCCAAGCCGCCGCTGGTGATCGGGACGCCGCTGACGCCACCGCCGGGCGC
This sequence comes from Gemmatimonadota bacterium, assembly GCA_016794835.1. GTDB lineage: Bacteria > Gemmatimonadota > Gemmatimonadetes > Gemmatimonadales > Gemmatimonadaceae > RBC101. Next base: position 8,484 of record JAEUJL010000133.1, read on the forward strand.
CCAATGGGCGGCGCCGCCCAAGTACACCGAGAACCTCGTCTTTCGCTTCGACGGCGTGGGGGAGGTCCCGACCGGGTTCGTGCACGCGTTTGTGGTCGCCGCGACCGGTGGCGCGCCACGCCAGGTCACCAGTGGCGACTTCAACCACGGCGGCACGCCGTATGGCGGCGGGTCCCTCGCGTGGACGCCGGATGGCACCGAGCTCGTCCTCCCGGCACGGCGCGGGGAGCGTCCGGAGTGGAACGCCCGCGAGAGTGACCTGGTGGCCGTCAACGTGCGGACGGGCGCGCTGCGGCGGCTCACCGA